>JAJZJT010000231.1 GCA_021809995.1 Actinomycetes bacterium | reverse complement strand
CCTCTAACGCGGCGACGTTCTACACCACCGGGCTCAAGGGGCGGTTCGACGAAGCGAGACTTGCCGACGACCATGCGCTCAAGGGCGAGACCTACACGGTGCTCGAGCCGCACGACGGCCGGCTGGCCCGCCGGCGCGCCGAACGCGTCGGCGACGAGGGCGACCGCCCCGCCTCCCGGCGATGCGACCACCGCCGGGCGAACGCCGTGCACCGCCACCTCGGACGTGGTCACCACCCGGGGAGCCGACGCCGTGCCGAGGAAGCCCGCCACCGGCCCGGCCCACCGCCACGACGCCCACGTCGCCAGCGCCACGACCTCAGCCGGTGGTCCCGCCCCGCGCGTCGCCAGGATCGGCTTCGGCTCCACCCCAGTGGGGGGCTCGACGCCGTCAGCGACCACCCAGCCCCGGACCCGCCGGCCGTGGAGCTCGACCCGGACCGGCGTCCCCACGCCCACAGCGTCGGCGAGCTCCGGCGGGACCGTGTAGTCGAAGGGGCGCGCCAACGCGGCGACGTCCACGACGACGCGGACGACCCGGCCGCCCGGCGGACCGCCCCCGACGGCGCGCCCGCGCCGTGGGGCGGAAAGGCCGGGCCCGGTGCTCAGAGGCCGAGCGCCTGCTTGAGGTCGTCCACCCGGGGAGTCTCTTCCCAGGAGAACTCCTTGTCCGAGCGGCCGAAGTGCCCGTAGGCCGCCGTCTTCCGGTAGATCGGGCGCTTCAGGTCGAGGTCGCGCACGATGGCCGCCGGCCGGAGGTCGAAGATCTCCTCGACCGCCTTCGAGATGGCCAGCGGGTCCACCTGCTCGGTGCCGAAGGTCTCGACCAGCAGTGACACCGGTCGTGCCACGCCGATGGCGTACGCCACCTGGATCTCGCACCGCTTCGCCGCACCGGCCGCCACCACGTGCTTGGCCACCCAGCGGGCCGCGTAGGCGGCCGAGCGGTCGACCTTGGAGGGGTCCTTGCCCGAGAAGGCCCCACCGCCGTGGCGCGCCATGCCGCCGTAGGTGTCGACGATGATCTTGCGGCCGGTCAGGCCGGTGTCGGCGTGTGGCCCGCCGATCTCGAAGATGCCCGTCGGGTTGGCGAGGAGCCGGAGCCCGTCCGTGTCGAGGTCGGCGGGCAGGAGGGGGTTGACCACGTTGTCGCGCAGGTCGGGCAGGAGGAGGGTCTCGATGTCGATGCCCGGGTCGTGCTGCGTCGAGATCAGCACGGTGTCGAGCGACACGGGTCGCCCGTCCTCGTAGGTGACGCTGACCTGGGTCTTGCCGTCGGGTCGCAGGTACGGCAGGACGCCCACCCGGCGCACCTGGGCGAGGCGCTGGGCCAGGCGGTGGGCCAGCCAGATCGGCAGGGGCATGAGGTCCGGCGTCTCATCGCAGGCGTAGCCGAACATCATCCCCTGGTCGCCCGCACCCTGGGCGTTCAGCTGGTCCTCGCCACCCGTTCCGGCGCGCACCTCGAGCGCCCGGTCGACGCCCTGGCCGATGTCCGGCGACTGCTCGTCGAGGGCGACCATCACGCCGCACGTCTTGCCGTTGATGCCGTACGAGTCGTCGTCGTAGCCGATGTCGAGGACGACGTGGCGCACCAGTGTGGGGATGTCGACGTAGGTCGACGTGGTGATCTCGCCGGCCACCAGCACGAGGCCGGTCGTGAGCAGCGTCTCGCACGCCACCCGGCTGTCGGGGTCCTCGGCGAGCAACGCGTCGAGGACGGCGTCGGAGATCTGGTCGGCCATCTTGTCGGGATGGCCCTCCGTCACCGACTCCGAGGTGAAAGTCCAGCGAGTGCTCACGGGAAGCTCCGTTCTCTCTCTGTCGTGTGCGCCGAAGCGGCCGGTCCGGCATGTGCCTGGTGACGACAGGACGGTCGGCCCGTGCCGCCGCGGCCCCGGGTCCGTCCCGGCTCCGGGCCCCTGCGCTCGCGTGCCCGGAGGCCCCCCGCTCGCGGCACCGGTGGGCACCCCGTCTCGTCCTCCGCCGTCATCGGCCAGCCAGCAACGCGACCACCCTATCCAACACGGCGTCCGCCACGGCGTCCTTCGAGGTGAGCGGTACGTCGGTGAGCGTCCCGTCGGCGCCGAGGATGCTCACGGCGTTGGTGTCGTGGTCGAAGCCGACCCCGGGCGCCGAGACGTCGTTGGCCACGAGCAGGTCGACGCCCTTCGCAGCGAGCTTGCCCCGGGCCCGCTCCAGCACGTCGTCGGTCTCGGCGGCGAATCCCACGAGGACCTGGCCCACCCGCCGGCGGGCGGCGAGCCCTCGCAGGACGTCCGGGGTCGGCTCGAGGACGAGCGACGGCGGCCCGTCGGCCTTGTGGAGCTTGGTGCCGGCCGCCGCCACGGGTCGGAAGTCCGCCACGGCGGCCGCCATCACCACGACGTCGGCGGCCCCGTAGCCGGCCACCGCCTGCTCGAGGTCGGCCGCCGTCTCGACCCGGACGACGTCGATGCCCGGCGAGGTGGGCAACGAGGTGGTGGTGACCAAGACGACGTCCGCACCCCGGCGGTGGGCCGCTTCGGCGAGCGCGTGCCCCTGCTTGCCGGAGGAGCGGTTCGTGATGACCCTGACGGGGTCGATGGGCTCCCGGGTCCCACCGGCGGTGACGAGGACGCGTCGCCCAACGAGGTCGCGGGCGTGCCCCACGCGCTCCCGGCCGGAGAGGGCGCCGACGACGGCGGCGACGATGCGCTCAGGCTCCGCCAGCCGTCCCGTGCCGACGTCGCCGCCGGCCAGGCGGCCGGTGTCGGGCGGGACCACGACTGCACCCCGCCGCTTCAGGACGGACAGGTTCTCCTGCACGGCCGGGTGCTCCCACATCTCGGTGTGCATGGCCGGGCAGAGCACCACCGGGGCGCGAGTCGCCACCAGGGTCGTGGTGAGGAGGTCGTCGGCCAGTCCCGCGGCGGCCCGGCCCAGAAGGTCGGCGGTCGCCGGCGCCACCACGACGACGTCGGCGAGCTGGCCGAGGCGCGTGTGGGCGATGGGGGCGCCCCCCTCCCACACCGACACCCGTGCCGGCTCGGAGGCGAGCGCGTCGAACGTCGTGCGCCCCACGAAGCGCTGGGCGTGCTCGGTGAGGACCGGGGCGACGTGCATCCCGGCGTCCACCAACCGTCGACAGACCTCGACCGCCTTGTACGCGGCGATCCCGGCACCGACGCCGAGCACCACGAACGGCGGCTCGCCGCCGCGCCCCTCCCCCATGTCCGCTTCGACGGTCGCGCCTACGCGCCCGGCTCGGGCTCGACGGCCGGCTGTTCGGCCGGCCGGTCGGCCCCGATCGCCTCGACAGGGTCGGCTGCCTCGGCCTCCAGCTCCGACGGGTCCGGGCGCACGTAGGTCGCCTTCCCTTCGGCGACCTCCTCGAGGGCGATCGAGAGCGGCTTGCCCGACACCGAGGCCACCTGGGGCGGGACCACCACGCCGAGCCCCTCTCCGAGGGAGTTGTAGTAGCTGTTCACCTGGCGGGCACGCCGCGACGCCAACGCGACCAGCGTGAACTTCGAGTCCACCTTGTCCAGGAGGTCCTCGATCGGCGGGTCCATCAGCGTGCTCTCGTGCTCGGCCATCGTGGTCCTCTCGGTCGGTGCTCGTCGGTGCGGGCCGCCTCGCCCGGGCCCGTCCCGCCGGTCCGGGCGACCGGCCTTGCGGGACGGCTCAGCGCCCCGGGCTCGGGGCGCTCCTCGGCGGGGCGACCCCGGCCGTCCGGCCCTGTCGACGACGGCACGCGATTATAGCGGCGATCTCGGTGACGGCCCGGTCGAGCTCGTCGTTGACCACGACGGCGTCGGCGAGCGTCCGCCCGGTGGCCAGTTCCGCGGCCCCGGCCGCCAGCCGCCGGGACACGTGCTCTTCGGGGTCCCCCCTGCCCCGCAGGCGTGCCGCCTGCACGTCCGGAGACGGCGGGGCGAGGAGGACCAGCAGGGCGTCCGGCCGTTGCCGGCGCACCTGTTCGGCTCCCTGCACGTCGATCTCGAGCAGGACGTCGCACCCTGTGGGCGGACGCGGGACCGGGGTGCCGTAGAGGTTGCCCAGGAACTCGGCCCACTCGACGAACCCGCCCGCCCGGGCGTGCGCCTCGAAGGCGTCACGAGCCACGAAGACGTAGGCGTCCTCTGGCTCCTCGGGACGACGTGCCCGCGTCGTCCACGACCGGCTCAGCCACAACCGGGGGTCCGCCTCCACCAGCCGGGCCGCGACCGTGCCCTTGCCCGCCCCGCCGGGGCCGAAGAGCACGACGACCAGCGGCACGTGCCCGGTGCCGCCGTCGCCGGAGGTCGGCGAGGCGCTCAGCGCGCGGTCTCGCGCAGGAGCGCCTCGCGCTGGTTGCTCCCGAGCCCCTGCAGCCGGCGGCTCTCGCTGATGCCGACGGTCTCCATCATCCGACGGGCCTTGACCTTTCCCAGACCGGGCAGTGACTCGAGGACCGAGAGCACCTTCATCTTGCCCACGGCGTCGTTCTCGTCGGCGGCGGCCAGCAGCTCGGCCAAGGACATCGAGCCCAGTTTGAGCTTCTCCTTGACCTCGGCCCGCTCCCGGCGGACCTGGGCCGCCTTCGCCAGGGCGGCTTGACGTTGCTCGGGCGTGAGTGCAGGAGGCTGCGACATGCGCGCGACGATAGCGCCTCTCCCATGCCGGGGTACGAGCGTCCGGGTCACACCCGACGGCTGCGGAGCTGGCCCCTCGTGATCCTTGACACCGGCGGGGCGCAGCGACTAAACGTTGCCGCGCCGTCACCGACGGTCGGGGGCGGGGAACTTGGGAGGGGCAGATCATGCGAACTGCGTTCAAACGCGCCGTCGGCGT
>JAJZJT010000230.1 GCA_021809995.1 Actinomycetes bacterium | reverse complement strand
CGCCCGCCCCGCCCGCCCCGCTCACCCCGCTCACCCCGCTCACCCCGGCACCTCCCGGAACCGCCGCCCCTCGCGATCGAGGGCGCAGAGGAGCGCGAGCTCGGCGTCGCTCGGTGCGCGCGTCTCGGTGACGGTTCCGTCGACGACGAGCGGGCAGCCGGTGGCCGCCACGACCTCGTCGACGGTCACGCCCGGGTGGACCGACCGCAGCCGCATCACGCCATCCGGCGTGTCGAAGTCGACCACGGCGAGGTCGGAGACGACCACCCCGAGCTGGTGGTACCGGCTGGCGGCGGGTCCCGCCTGAGCCGCCCGGCGGGTCCCGACGCCGGCGACCACGTCCACCTGGTCCACGAAGGTCCGCGGCGAGTGGTTCGGCACCCAGTAGCTGGTGGGGTGGTTGACCGTGTTGCCCGGCGCACCCCTGACGCCGATGAGCTGCACCCTGGGTTGCTCCCACGGCCCGATGGCGCTGATGTTCTGGTTGCCGGTCCGGTCGACCTGTGAGGCCATCATGATGAGGCGCCGCCGGCCGGACCAGACGACGTCGAAGACCCGTCGGAAGGGCAGGTGGGACTCGACGACCAGCTGGTCGGTCCCGGGGTCGAGCCCGGCCGTCCCGGCGACGACGTAGGCCTCGCCGTCGGTGAGGAGGAGGTCGGGAGCGAAGGTGGCCTTTGCCAGTCGGGCCCCGAGCGCCGGAACCGTGCCGAAAGCACTGGCGAGCACCTCACCTGCGCCGCGGAACACCTCGGCGCACGCCACGGCGCACACGTCCGCCCGCCGGGGGACCTGTCCGGCGTCCGTCCCGCTCACCGGGTCGTCCTGCTCGTCTGCCGAAGGGCGCGAACAGCCGCCTGGTAGCCGGCCTCGTCGACGGCGAGGAACTGCTCGGCGAACGCCGCCCACGCGTCGGGGTCGGTGGCCGCTGTCGCGTAGGCCCGCTGGAAGGGCTCGTCCCGCCCGTAGTCGGGCGTGCACGACGTGAAGTGGGCCCCGCCGGGTGCCTCGGCGACCACGTCGGTGAGGAGCCGGCTCACGCACAACGTCTGGACGGGTCCCTCGGCGGCGAGCTGCTCGGTGGGCACGAGTCGTTCCGTGGTGACGAGGCGCCGGTCGGCCGCGGCGAGGAACAGCTCGTCGAAGTAGGGGTCGGGACCGAGGACCTGTCCTGACCCGGCTGCGTCAGCCCGGTTGACGTGCACGATGGCGGCGTCGAGGTGCAGCGCCGGCATCGCCACCAGCTCCTCGCCGCCAACGGTCGGCGTCCCGTGGTCGTCGTAGGGGGAGACGACGGTCCTGAGACCGGGGTTGTGGGTGAGGACGTCCGATCCCAGGCCGGCCCGCGTGGGCAGGAAGGGCACCCGGTGGGCCGCCGCCATCAGCCCGAGGTAGACCATGCCCTCGTCGTACTCGACGGCCCCGACGGCCCCGGCCTGGCGGGCGGCGCGGAAGTGGGGGTCGATGGCGATCGAATCGAGGGTCACGAACCCGAAGACCACGGTGCGGACACGGCCGGCGGCGCACAGGAGGCCCACGTCGGGCCCGCCGTAGGACACGACCGTCAGGTCCCTGACGTCGGTGCGCAACAGGGCGCGCACCGCGGCCATCGGCTTGCGCCGAGACCCCCAGCCTCCGATGCCGATCGTCATCCCACTCGAGACCTCGGCCACCAGCTCTTCGAGCGTCGCTTGCTTGTCGGCCATCCCCTCCCGTCCTCTCGTGCAGGGCCGTCAGGTTGAGGCCCCAGGTCCGGCGGACCGCTGTGGTTCCCGCCGGGAGCCTCTGCTGTCCTCCGGCCCGCTAGCGCGACGTGTCCGTCGGGCGCTTGGCGACGAACGCGGCCCGGTGCTCGTCGGCCACGCCCGCCACGTGCAGCTCGTAGGTGAAGCCCTGTTCGAACCGGTAGCTGCGCCGCACGTCGACGGGGTCGATGCCGTTCAGCGACTCCTTGGCGCGTCGCAGGACCGTCGGGCTCTTGGCGGCGATCAGCTCAGCGACCTCGAGCGCGGAGGCGACGAGGTCGCCGGGCTCGACGACCCGCAGCACCGAGCCGTAGGCGTGGAGCTCGGCGGCGGTGGCAGGTTCGGCGGTGTAGACCATCGCCCGCATCCGGTGCTGGGGGACGAGGCGCGCCAAGTGGGTCGCCGCGCCGAGCGCCCCCCGGTCGACCTCGGGCAGAGCGAAGGTGGCGTCGGTCGACGCGACGACCACGTCACTGTTGCCGACGAGGCCGATGCCGCCCCCGAGGCAGAAGCCGTGGACGGCGGCGACAACGGGGACCTCGCACTCGTAGACGGCGGCAAAGGCAGCAGCGCACCCCCGGTTGGCACCGATCAGCGCCTGGTCGCCGCGCGCCTGGATCTCCTTGATGTCCACGCCCGCGCAGAACCCCCGCCCCTCCGCTCGCAGCACGACCACGCGGCGCTCCGGGTCGCGGCCGGCAGCTGTCATGGCGTCGGCGAGCGCGTACCAGCCGGCCACGTCGAGCGCGTTGACCGGGGGATGGTCGATGACCACCTCGGCGATGCCGGGTCGCTTCCGGTCGATGTGGATCGGCATGGTCGCTCCGTCGGTCGAGCCCGTGGGACCGACCCGTCCGGACGCCCGCCGGAGCGGGTCGCCTGACCGGGCCGCCCTTGATGGTGGGCGCGTGCGCAGGGCCTGACCGAATTCTGATCCACCGTCAGATCCGGCGCACGCCGGTAATGTACCAGTCGCGCCCGAGGAGGAGCCCGACCTCATGCCCGACCCCAGACCTGACTCGGACGGAGCCGAACCCGGAGACGGCCGCGTGGTGGTGGTGACGGGCGGCACGCGCGGGATCGGCAAGGGCATCGCCGAGGCCTTTCTCGGGGCCGGCGACCAGGTGGTCGTCTGTGGCCGGCACCAGCCCGACCCCGGTGAGCTGCCCGCCGCCGTGGGCAGCTCCAGCCCAGGCGGAGAAGGCCGGGTCCCATTGGCCGGACGACGCGTGGCGAACTTCGTCCTCGCAGACGTCCGCCGGCACGACGACGCCGAGGCCCTGGTCTCGGCCGTGGTCGAGACGTGGGGGCGGCTCGACGTCCTCGTGAACAACGCCGGTGGTTCGCCGGCAGCGGACGCCGCCTCCATGTCGCCGCGGCTGTTCGAGTCCGTCGTCACCCTCAATCTCCTTGCCCCGTTCTTCTGCGCCCAGGCAGCGAACCGGGTGATGCAGCGCCAGTCGAGCGGCGGGGTCATCGTCAATGTCGGCTCGGTGAGCGGCATGCGGCCGTCACCGGGGACCGCCGCCTACGGGGCGGCGAAGGCCGGGCTGGTCAACCTGACGGAGACCCTCGCCGTCGAGTGGGCGCCGAAGGTCCGCGTCAACTGTGTGAGCGCGGGAATGGTCGCCACGAGCGCCGCGTTCGACCACTACGGCGGGGAGGAGGGCTTGGCCGCAGTGGCGGAGACGGTCCCGTTGCTGCGGCTGGGGGTGCCGGCCGACGTGGCTGCCGCGTGCCTGTTCCTCGCCTCGCCCGGCGCGGCGTACGTGAGCGGGGCCAACCTGCTCGTCCACGGTGCCGGCGAGCGCCCCGCCTTCCTCGGTGCAAGGAAGGGGACGGGCGGGCCCGGTGCGCCGACCGGGTAGGCCCGGTCCACCCCGGGCTCCGAGCCTGCCGTTTCGGGTGTGACGGACCGTCTTGCGGCCACGGCGGACGACCACGCTGCGTGAAGAGTGGTCCGGAGTGGACAACGGGCTCTCAAGTGCGACGACGGTTCGGTCGATCGTGGCAGCGTGAGGTGCATGGACCGATCCCGGGGCGTCGCCTGCCGTTTCCGAGGTGCTCGCCGTCCCCGAGCGGGGAGCTCGCCGTGACGGTCGAACCGCCGTCCATCCCGCTGAAGGGCGCTCCGGAAGTCGGCTACATGCCCGTCATCGACCTGAGCGACGGTCGGTTGCTCGGTATGCGGGCGCGTCTGCGGTGGGTCCACCCCGAGCACGGCGCCGTCCCCCACGAGCGTCTCGTGCCGTGGGCGGAGCAGAACGGGACCGCAGCGACGCTCGGCCGGTGGCTGCTCGCCCAGGCCTGCGAGCACGCCGCGACGTGGTCACCGAGCATCCAGCTGGCCGTGCACTGCTCCCTCCAGCAGCTGCGCCAGGGCGACGCGTCGAAGGCCGCTGCCGTCGCGCTCGAAGCGTCCGGCCTCGCCGGGCACCGGCTCACGCTCGAGGTCGGCGAGCCCGCCGTCGGCGACGACACCGCCGCGGCCGACCTCGGCGAGCTGGCCGGAATGGGTGTCGAGCTGGCTGTGGTCGACGTCGGAACGTCCTGGTCGAGCTTCGAGCCGTTCCAGCGTCGCGCCGTCTCCACCGTGTGCATCGGGGCGTCGTTCGTCGCCGGGCTCGAAGCGGCCGACGGAATGGACCGACTGGTGGTTGAGACGGTGGTCCGCATGGCCCACGCACTGGGCATGGTCGTGATCGCAGAGGGGCCTTCACGTCCGCGCCAGCTCGTGCACTTGCGCGCCCTCGGCGCGGATGCCGCTGCGGGCCCGTTCTTCGCGCCGTTGCTCACGGAGACCCAGGCGGCGTCCCTCGCCACGCTGGCGACCGTGCCGCGTTTCTCTCTCGAGGTGCCGCGCCGTCTCGGCGACGGTCGGTCCGTCCCCGTGCCCACCGACGCCCGGGGGGCCGATGGGACTGCCGTGCCGACGACCGGTCGCGCGTCCACCGACAGCACCGACAGCACCGACAGCACCGACAGCACCGACAGCACCGACAGCACCGACAGCACCGACAGCACCGACAGCACCGACAGCACCGACAGCACCGATGGGGCCGATGGGGC
>JAJZJT010000229.1 GCA_021809995.1 Actinomycetes bacterium | reverse complement strand
CCGTTCCCGCAGCCCTCGGCCCCGTCAGCCCCGTCGTCTCCGCATCGTCCCACAAGAGGACCGTCCCGGGCCCGGCCCCGGCCTCGGTCGCGGCACGGGCGCCGGCCGGCGCGCCGGCGCCGCCCTCCGGCGGGGACAGCCACGCAAGCGAGGCGACCTCCGCCTCGGCGGCTTCGCGCATCCCACTCGCCGTAACGGCGTAGGGGACGACCGTCCACACCGGCACACCGGCACGATCTTCGACGGTCCCACCCGCTGCCGCGGCGCCCGGGACGTCGTCAGGGACGGGCTCCCGCGCCATCTGCACCAACCCCTCGTTCTCCGCTGATGAGCATCAATGGATGCCACTCAATGTGGTTATGACACCACCTGATGCAATGTTCTCATACTCCACAGGGCGATGCACCTGTTACGACCAGAAGTCGGAGACCACCGCACCCGGCGGAGGGCGCATGTCCGCCCCCGGCCGCTCCGGGACGTTCGACCCTGGCCGGCCCTGTGCGCGCGGTGCATCGTGGGACGCGGAGCCCGCCATGGCACGACCCGGGGGCCCGAGAAGGAGCGCGATGCGGCTGGGACTGCTCACGGGAGGCGGCGACTGCCCGGGCCTGAACGCGGCCATCCGGGCCGTCGTGCGGGTGGCAACGCGCGAGGGCGACGAGGTCGTCGGCTTCCACCACGGCTGGCGGGGCGTCGTCGGCGACGAAGCATCGCCTCTGACCTGGGAGATGACCTGGGGCATCCTCGGTAGCGGGGGGACCATCCTGCGGACCGCCCGCTATCACCCTCACGAGCATGCCGGCGGGCTCGACGCCGTGGGGCGGGCCGTCCGACGCGAGAAGCTCGACGCCCTGGTGGTCGTCGGTGGCGACGGCACGCTCGGCGCCGGCGCGCGGGTGGCGGCGTGCGGCATCCCCGTCGTCGGAATTCCGAAGACGATCGACAACGACGTGCCGGGCACCACGCGCTGCATCGGTTTCGACACGGCGGTCGGCATCGCCGCCGAGGCGATCGACCGCCTCGAGACGACCGGTGAGAGCCACGACCGGCTGATGGTGGCGGAGGTGATGGGGCGGGCGACGGGCTGGCTCGCCGTCGAGGCCGGGGTGGCCGGCGGGGCGAACGCCTTGTGCCTTCCCGAGGTGCCGACCGACCTCTCTGCCCTCGCCTCGGCGATCGTCGAGCGCCATGGCGCCGGGACGACGTCGTCGGTGATCGTCGTCGCCGAGGGCGCAGTCCTCGTGGCCGACGGCGAGCCCGTCGCCGGACCGCGGGGGACGGCGGTCGCGGACGCCCTTGCCGAACGGACCGGCTACGAGACGCGTCTCACGGTCCTCGGCCACGTCCAGCGGGGCGGACCGCCCTCCGCGTACGACCGGTTCCTCGCCACCGAGTACGGGGTGGCGGCAGTCGGTGCGGTGCACGCCGGAGCGGATGCCCACCTCCTGTCCATCGGGGCCGACGGCACCGAGCTCGTCCCCCTCGACGTGACAGGAGCCGGACCGCGCCCCGTCCCTGCGTCGCTCCTCGACCTGGTCGACAAGGTGACCCTGGGCTAGAGCCTGCTCGGGTCAGGTCGCACGAGCCGGACCGTGGTGCCCGCCCTGGCCCGGCGGTTGCCGGCCTCGCCGAAGGTCGGCCCGTGCGCCCGGCCCCGTCGCCTCGGTACGATCGACGCGTGGGCCCACGACCAGCGCGACCAGCGCGACCAGCGCGACCAGCGCAGGAGCGCTCCCACCCCCGCCCGGGTGCGTGCCCGGCGAGGGCGGCGGAGGCGACCGCGCCGCCAGGCGCGCGTACGGGGGTCGTCCGGCCATGACCGCCAGCGACGATGTCATCCACGTCTTCCTCGTCGACGACCACGAGGTGGTGCGCCGAGGCCTCGTCCAGCTGCTCGAGTCCGAGACGGACCTGACCGTGGTCGGCGAGGCGGCCACGGTCGCCGAGGCACTTGCGCGGGTGCCCCCAAGCGGGGCGGACGTCGCGGTGCTCGACGTCCGCCTCCCCGACGGCAACGGGGTCGAGCTCTGCCGCGAGCTCCGCTCCCAGCGCCCGGAGCTCCACTGCCTCATGCTCACGTCCTTCGCCGACGACGACGCCCTGTTGTCGGCCGTCGTCGCCGGTGCCAGCGGCTACGTGCTCAAGCAGGTCCGCGGCATCGACCTCGTGGACTCCGTGCGCAAGGTGGCGGCGGGGGCCCGCCTCTTCGACCCCGCCGACGTCGCCCGCGTCACCGACCGTGCCGCCGCGGCAGCCGGGGCAGTCCACGGCTCGGGCGACACGACAGACGACCAGCGGATCGGCCGGTTGACCCCGCAGGAACGGCGGATCCTCGACCTGATGGCCGACGGGCTCACCAACCGCCAGATCGGCGAGCAGCTGTACCTGGCCGAGAAGACCGTGAAGAACTACGTCTCGAACCTGCTCGCGAAGATGGGGTTCGCCCGCCGCACCGAGGCGGCCGTCTACGCCGCCCGGTTCGTCGACCGTGGCGGGCACATCACGAGCTGACCGGGCCCGACGGTGCGCCCGGGGGGCCACCCTCCTCCGCTTCTGCGCCGTCCTCCGGCTCGCTCCCGTCCTCCGGCGCGGTGAGCCGGCTGGCCAGCCCGGTCAGGAAGCGGCGGAAGGTGCCCTCGGCGATCCGGTGCAGCATTAGGCGATCGGCTGCCTTGCCGACAGATCCGAAGGGCACCACGTAGCGGCCGTTGAGCCCGAGGCGGCAACGCGACGGGCCCAGGGTGGACAGCTCGAGGTCGGCGTCGAGGCGCGGGAAGAGCCCGGTCGGGCCCGTCGCCTCCCACCGCACGGGCACGACCACCGTGTCCCCGTGCAGCCGAGGCTCGCCGGTGGTGACCCGGACCGCCTTGGCCAGTCCTCCACCCGGCCCGACCCGGAGGGGCTCGTCCTCGTCGGGGACCAGGCGGGCGGCCAGCTCGGCCAGCCACGATCCGCCCTCGTCGACCAGCCGCCGCCCGACGTCGACCGCATCGAGGTCGAGGTGGACGAAGTCGGCCACCAGCACGGCGCGGTCACGACCGGTGGCGCTCATCGGGCACCGCTCCACCGCGACCCCCGACCCGTGACCGGCCTCACCGGGGAAGACCGACACCGGCGGCTACCCTGAGGGCGATGGTCGAGGGTGACGGGACACCGGGGCTCGACGTCGACGCACCCGGGGCCCTCGCGAGGTCCGGCCTCGGAGACCGAGTCGACGCGCTGATCGACGCCGTCGTGACGGTGGCGAGCGATCTCAGCCTCGACCGCGTCCTTCATCGCATCGTCGACGCGGCCTGTTCCCTCGTCGGAGCCCGGTACGGCGCGCTGGGCGTCCTCGAGCCCGACGGGAGCCTCGGCGAGTTCATCACGGTGGGCGTCGACGACTCGGTCGAAGAGGCCATCGGCAGGCGCCCCGAAGGACGCGGTGTCCTCGGGATCCTCGTCGCCGACCCCCACCCGGTCCGCCTCGACGACCTCTCCACCCACCCTGCCGCCGTCGGGCTGCCGCCCGGCCATCCGCCCATGCGCTCGTTCCTCGGGGTCCCGGTGCGAGCCCGGGGCGCCGTCTTCGGCAACCTCTACCTGACCGAGAAGGACGGTGCCAGCGGCTTCAGCGACACCGACGAGCGCCTCGTGGTCGCCCTGGCCGCCGTCGCGGGCGTCGCCATCGACAACGCCCGCCTGCACCACCGACTGGCGAACGTCGCGCTGCTCGAGGACCGCGAGCGCATCGCCCGCGACCTCCACGACACCGTCATCCAACGCCTCTTCGCCGCCGGCATGAGCCTCCAGAGCACGGCCGGCCTCGCCGAGCCGGGCCCGCTGCGAGACCGGGTCGAGGACGCCGTCGGCGCCATCGACGACACCATCGCCGACATCCGGGGCACGATCTTCGCCCTCGAGCCCCACCCACGCGGACTGGGGCGAGCCGTGCTGGACCTGGTCGAGGCACTCGGCGGCACGCTCGGGCTCTACCCGACCGTCACGCTCGACGGCGCCGTCGATGCCCCCATGGACCCCGTGCTCGTCGACCATGTGCTCGCCACCTTGCGCGAGGCGCTCACCAACGTGGCCCGGCACGCAGAAGCCGGCGAAGCCGAAGTTGCCGTGTCCGTCGGCGACGAGCTGGTGCTCACCGTGACCGACGACGGTCGCGGCCTCCCGGCGACCCCACGAGCCGGAAGCCACGGCCTGCGCAACATGGCAGACCGGGCACGCCTGCTCGGGGGCCGCCTCGAGGTCGGCCCGGGCCCACGCTCGGGGACGCGACTGGTCTGGCGAGTGCCTGCCGGTCCCACTCGGCCCTGAGCTCCGGAGGATCACCGGGCGCCGCCTGTCAAGGTGGCGGGCTCGGGCGGGCTGACAGTGAACCGTCGCCCAGTCACGGCGTCCAGCCGGACGGCGATGATGCGGTGACCGGGGTCGGGGACCGACGGCGCGGGAGCCGTGTCCCCCAGGGCGGCGACCTCGTCGGGAGCGAGCTCCGAGGCCAGCCCGCGCACGAGGATGCTCCACGCCGACCCGCCGCTCCGGTCGACCTCGTCGACCTCGAAGGCGACCAGCCGGCCCACGGTCAGCTCACAGAGCCGCCCGGGACCGAGGCGCACGAGGACCCGGCGGTCATCCACGACGAAGTCGACCGGGACGACGAGCGGCGCCTCGTCGGGGTTGCCGACGATGGTGACACCCAGCCGACCGTGGTCGCGTCGGACGGCGGCGACCGACAACAGCCGGAGCGCCTCGGGTCGCTCGATGATCTCCGAACCACGCTGGTCGATCCACATCGCGTCCTCCTTCCGGGTCGCTACCTCTGCTCGGCGCGGCGAT
>JAJZJT010000228.1 GCA_021809995.1 Actinomycetes bacterium | reverse complement strand
GTCGAGGGCCACGCCAGCAGGGAGATGGGGCGCCCAGGCCGCGGCCAGGTCGGCGTCGACCTCGACGTGGAACTGGAGCCCGTAGGCATGGTCGCCGACCCGGAACGCCTGGTGGGGAACGGCCCGACTGGCGGCTAGGTGCACGGCTCCCTCGGGCAGCGCGAACGTGTCGGCGTGCCAGTGGACGCACGGCACCTCGGTCGTCCCGAGGCCCCCGTACTCGGGACCGAGCACGGGGTCACGCCGTCCGGCCGGCGTGAGCACGACGGACCCGAGGCCGACCTCGGTTGCGGGGGCGGGCCGCACCTCCGCACCGAGTGCGGCAGCGAGCTGCTGGGCACCCAGGCAGACCCCGAGGACGGGGAGGCCGGCCGCCACGGTCTCGGCGAGGAGGTCTCGCTCGGCGGCGAGCCACGGGTGGGCGTCCCCGTCGCTGACGCCCATCGGGCCGCCGAGGACGACGAGCCCGCAGAAGGTGCCCGGGGCCGGCAGCGGCTCGCCCCGGTCGAGACGGGCCACGGAGACGGCGAGGCCGGTGGCCTGGAGCGCCGGCTCGAGCAGGCCGGGGCCCTCGTGGGCTGCGTGCTGGAGGACTGCGACCGGACGGCGGGCAGGCCGCCCGTCGCCGGTCCCCGGCCCGGTCACGCGGTGGCGACCACGTGGAACGCCTCGGCCAGCCGGCCCTCGCCGAGGCCGGCCGCCACGGCCGTCGACCCCATCCACTCGCGGAGCATGGGCTCGAGGTGGCCGCCGTCGGTGCCCTGGCTCCGGTGGCACGCCAGGGCGGCGAGCTTGCGGCCGAACGCGTCGGTGACGTCGACGGCCCGGTCGGCTCGTTCGGTGGCCATCACCCACAGCTCGGGGACGACGTGGGGCTCGAGCCCCTCGGCCAGCAGCTCGGGGTGGGCGAAGGGGTTGCGAGCGTCCGGGTAGACGGCGCACGCCGTCGCCTCGCCGGCCGCCAGGTGGTCGGGGTGGCTGGCGTAGATGCGGGCCCAGTTGCGCTCGGGCGACTGGGCCACGACCCGGTCGGGGCGGAAGGTGCGGATGACGCGGCTGAGGGCAGCCCGCACCTCGAGCGAGGGCGTGAGCCGCCCGTCGGGAAAGCCCAGGAACGTGACGTCCGCCACGCCCACCTCCTTCGCCGCCGCCCGCTGCTCGTCGCGGCGGATCGCGGCCATCTCCTCGCGGCTGATCGACCGGTCGGAGCCACCCGCCTGCCCGTCGGTGACGATGCAGTAGGCGACCTCGGCCCCGGCCGCCGTCCAGGTGGCCACGGAACCCGCCGCACCGAAGTCGACGTCGTCGGGGTGCGCGCTGACCACGAGGACCCGGGTCCCCGCCGGGGTCCCCACGTCGACCGTCAGCACCGGGCGCCCGGCCCCGACGTCAGGCGCCATCGCCCAGCGGGTCCCACCCTGCCAGGTCGGCGAGGCGCTTGTCGTTCGAGAACATCTCGACGATGGGGATCTTCAGGCCGATGCGCTGCTGGATCCGCTCGACCTCGAGGATCTGGTTCCACTGCACGAGGGTGACCACCACGCCGGCCTCGCCGGCCCGGGCCGTCCGGCCCGACCGATGGAGGTAGGCCTTGTGGTCCTCGGGGACGTCGAAGTGGACGACGACGTCGACGGCATCGATGTCGAGGCCGCGGGCGGCGACGTCGGTGGCCACGAGGACGGGGAGCTTCCCCTCGGCGAAGTCGCGCAGGGTGCGCTCGCGATTGACCTGGCGCAGGTCGCCGTGGATGGCACCCGAGCGCACGCCCTCGCGCTCGAGCTGCTCGACGAGGCGGTCCGCGCCGCGCTTCGTGCGCACGAAGACGATCGTCTTCTGCGAGCTCCGGCAGATGGCCGCGCACACCTTCACCCGGTCCATCTGGTGCACCTCGAGGAAGCGGTGCTCCATGGCCTCGACGGTCGTGCGCGGCGAGGCCACCTCGTGGAGGACCGGGTCGGTCAGGTACCGACTGACCAGGCGGTCGACCGCCCCGTCGAGGGTTGCCGAGAAGAGCAGGGTCTGGTGCGGTCGCTCGAGCCGGCGCAGGACCCACTCGACCTGGGGCATGAAGCCCATGTCGGCCATGCGGTCCGCCTCGTCGAGCACGAGGGTCTCGATGTCGGCGACCGACAGCTCACCCCGGTCGCCCAGGTCGATCAGGCGTCCCGGCGTGGCGATCACCACGTCGACGCCCCGGCGCACCTTCTTGATCTGCCGCTCGATGTCGGCCCCGCCGTAGACGGCGACGACCCGCAGGCCGACGGCCTCCGCCAGCGGGTCGAGCACCTCGCTCACCTGGACGGCCAGCTCACGGGTGGGCACGAGCACGAGGGCCCGCGGCCGGCCCGGCTCCTCCGCCGGTGCGCTCATCGTCCGCTGCAGGAGCGGAAGGCCGAAGGCGAGGGTCTTGCCCGAGCCCGTCTTGGCCTTGCCGCACACGTCGCGCCCGGCCAGGCCGTCGGCGACCGTCATGGCCTGGATGGCGAAGGCGGTGGTGATGCCCTGGCTGGCGAGCGCCTTGACGAGGGCGGGATCGACTCCCAGGGTGTCGAAGGCGGGATCGTCCTCGCGGTCGTCGTCGGGCGCGCGCTCGCCTTGCTCGGGGGCAATCGTCATGGGGATCAGCTCTCTCTCACACTCTGGACCGGCGGCCGTCGGCCACCGCCGCCCGCACCGTCGGCGAGCGCAGTCGGGCCCGCCTCGGGCCGGTACCGACGCCCTGGAGGCGTCAGCCACAGAGTTGAGGAAGACCCCGGCAGCAGGAACCTCCTGCTGCATCCGCCATCCTAGCCCCCGGCGCCACGGCCGGGGCCGTCACCGCCCGGGAGCCCCGCAGGGGGCGGGCCTGCACAACGCCCCGCAGGGGGCGGGCCGACGAGAGGCGGACCGGCGGCTCAGGTCCGCGTCGGCTCGGGGTGCCCCACCGGGCGGTGCCGTGCCTGCTGGTAGAGCTCGCCGCCCGTGCGCCGGAACTCGTCGGCCTTCTCCTTCATGCCGAGCTCCACCGCGACTGCGGCGTCGACGCCGTGGGAGGCCGCGTAGTCGCGCACGTCCTGGCTGATGCGCATCGAGCAGAACTTGGGACCGCACATGGAGCAGAAGTGGGCGGTCTTCGCCGGCTCTGCGGGCAGCGTCTCGTCGTGGTAGGTGCGCGCCGTCTGGGGGTCGAGGGCCAGGTTGAACTGGTCCTCCCAACGGAACTCGAAGCGGGCCTTGGACAGGGCGTCGTCCCACGCCTGGGCTCCCGGATGCCCCTTGGCGAGGTCGGCGGCGTGGGCGGCGATCTTGTAGGCGATCATCCCCTGCTTCACGTCGTCCCGATCGGGCAGTCCGAGGTGCTCCTTGGGGGTGACGTAGCAGAGCATGGCCGTCCCGTGCATCCCGATGACGGCGGCCCCGATCGCCGAGGTGATGTGGTCGTAGGCCGGTGCCACGTCCACCGTGAGGGGGCCCAGCGTGTAGAAGGGCGCCTCGTGGCAGACCTCCTGCTGCAGGGTGACGTTCTCGGCCACCTTGTGCAGCGGGACGTGCCCCGGTCCCTCGATCATCACCTGGACGTCGTGGCGCCAGGCCACCTCGGTCAGCTCCCCGAGGGTGCGCAGCTCGGCGAACTGGGCCTCGTCGTTGGCATCGGCGATCGACCCCGGGCGCAGGCCGTCCCCGAGGGAGAAGGCCACGTCGTACGCGGCCATGATCTCGCAGATCTCCTCGAAGCGCGTGTAGAGGAAGTTCTCCTCGTGGTGGGCGAGGCACCACGCCGCCATGATCGAGCCGCCCCGGCTGACGATGCCGGTCACCCGCTTGGCGGTGAGCGGCACGTAGCGGAGCAGCACGCCGGCGTGGATCGTGAAGTAGTCGACGCCCTGCTCGGCCTGCTCGACGAGCGTGTCGCGGTAGAGCTCCCAGGTCAGCTCCTCGGGCACGCCGTCGACCTTCTCGAGGGCCTGGTAGATGGGGACGGTGCCGATGGGAACGGGGGCGTTGCGGACGATCCACTCGCGCGTGGTGTGGATGTCGGGGCCGGTCGAGAGGTCCATGACGGTGTCGGCGCCCCATTGGGTCGCCCACGTCAACTTTTCGACCTCCTCCTCGATCGAGGAGGAGACCGCCGAGTTGCCGATGTTGGCGTTGACCTTCACCAGGAAGCGCCGTCCGATGACCATCGGCTCGGACTCGGGGTGGTTGACGTTGGCCGGCAGGATGGCCCGGCCGGCGGCTACCTCGGCGCGCACGACCTCGGCGGCAACGCCCTCGCGCGTGGCGACGAACTCCATCTCGGGGGTGACCTCGCCCCGACGGGCGTAGTGCAGCTGGGTCACCGGTCCGGAGCGTGCCCGCAGTGGGCGCCGAGGCCCGCCGGGGAACTCGTCGGGCCCGGGCCCCTCCCGACGCACGGCGGCCCGGCCGTCGTCACGCCGGCGGACGGGCCGGCCGTCGATCTCCTCGACGTCGCCCCGGCCGAGGACCCACGGCCGGCGGAGCGGCGGCAGCCCTTCGGTCGGGACCGAGCCGGGCCCGGAGGTGTCGTAGAGGCGCACCGGCGGGTTGGGCACCGGGCCGGCCGGACCGGGCGAGTCGGACAGGACGACCTCGGCAAAGGGGACCCGCACCCCTGCACGTCCCTCGACGTAGACCTTCCGTCGGACGGGCGCCTCTCCCTCGCCCCCCCCGGCGCGCTGGTCCCTGCTGTCGGTCACTGCCATGGCTCGTCTCCCTCCGCCGGCATTACCCGGTTCAGGTTCGGTCGGCACCCGGCAGGTGCCCTCTCAGCCCGGTCGGTCCGAGCTCCCGTGCGCCCAGTCTCGCGCGCCGCGGGCCGGCACGCCCCGCCCCCGAGGACCGGGGCCGGGCGTGCTGGTCGCGG
>JAJZJT010000227.1 GCA_021809995.1 Actinomycetes bacterium | reverse complement strand
CAGGGGCAGCGGCCGGCGGACGCGCCCACCGGCGACGAAGCCGGCCCGCTCGCCGACCTGCGCCCCGTGCCCGTGGCGGACCGCCACGCCACGCTCCTCTACCTGGGACCCTCCCCGCTCGAGCCGGTGCTCACCGTGCTCGACGCGCTGGAGACGAGCCCGGGTGTCGACGGGCCTGGCTCGGGTGCCACCGGTGCCGTCGTCGCCGTCGTCGGCGCCGAGACGGTGGCGCTCGGTGCCGGAGCCCTCGTCGTGCCGGTGGCCGGGCTCGACCCGCTCGCTGCCGCGCTCTGCCGGCTGGTCGACGCGGCCGGGTTGTCCGTCACCCCCGATGGGCCGCCGGCCGGCGGGTTCGTCGGCCACGTCACCGTGGCCCGGCCGCGTCGGGCCGCGACACGGCGGAGACGCGCCGCCGCGCTCCGTGCCGCGAGCGGGTTGGCCGTCCCGGGCGCCGGGGCGCGCTGGCGGGTCGCGGAGGTGGTGCTGGCCGCCTCGGAACCGGTCCCGGACGGTGCCGGGCGCCTTCCCGGGGGGCGGTACGGGATCGTTCGCCGCGTCGCGCTCGGGTGAGGACGGCCATCCACCATCGAACATGCGTTCGGGTCTAGAGTGACCGGTGCGGCCCGGCTGGTGGCCGCAGGCCCCGCCGACGCGTCACACCCCGCTCGTAGGGTCACTCCGACGGAACAACGACGGCATCGAGGAGAAGCGAGGACATGGAACGCGACAAGGCGCTCGACATGGCGCTCGGCCAGATCGAGAAGCAGTTCGGCAAGGGCTCGATCATGCGGATGGGCGAGAACCTCCACATGAACATCGAAGCCATCCCGACCGGCGCGCTGGCGCTCGACCTCGCCCTGGGGATCGGGGGTCTGCCGCGCGGGCGGGTCGTGGAGATCTTCGGTCCCGAGTCATCGGGCAAGTCGACGCTCGCCATGCACGTGGTGGCCGAAGCCCAGCGCAACGGCGGTATCTGCGCCTACATCGACGCCGAGCACGCCATGGACCCGGTGTACGCCAAGGCGATCGGGGTCAACATCGACGACCTCCTCATCTCCCAGCCCGACACCGGCGAGCAGGCGCTCGAGATCGCCGACATGCTCATCCGCTCGGGGGCGCTCGACGTCCTGGTGGTGGACTCGGTCGCCGCCCTCACTCCCAAGGCGGAGATCGAGGGCGAGATGGGCGACTCCCACGTCGGCCTGCAGGCACGGCTCATGTCCCAGGCGCTCCGCAAGCTGACCGGGACGCTCTCCAAGTCGCGGACCATCGCCATCTTCATCAACCAGCTGCGCGAGAAGATCGGCGTCATGTACGGCTCGCCCGAGGTCACGCCGGGCGGGCGCGCCCTCAAGTTCTACTCCTCGGTGCGGCTCGACATCCGGCGCATCGAGACGATCAAGGACGGCGCCGACCAGGTGGGCAACCGTACCCGGGTCAAGGTGGTGAAGAACAAGGTCTCCCCGCCCTTCAAGCAGGCCGAGTTCGACATCACCTTCGGCAAGGGGATCAGCCGCGAGGGGTCCCTCCTCGACGTCGGCGTGGAGCTCGGCTTCATCAAGAAGTCCGGCGCGTGGTTCACCTACGAAGGCGAGCAGCTCGGCCAGGGCCGTGAGAACGTCAAGACGTTCCTCGTCGAGAACCCGCAGCTGATGGCGGAGATCGACGAGCGGGTGCGTGAGCACCTGGCGGCGCGCAACGACGACGGCGACGGCGCAGGCGACGAGGCAGGCGTCGTCGACCCGGACGAGCAGCCCATCACGCTCGACTGACGATCGCCGGCCCGGGACGACAGATGGTCGTCCCGGGCTGCTGCGCGTCGACCAGCGACTCGAGTGTCACGGTCGACTCGACTGCGGGAAGAGGCGAGGCCCCGGCGGCAACCCCCGTTCCGAGTCGACTGCAGCTGGCCGGTCGCCTCGACACCGTTGGCAAGGTTCTGGCCTCAGCCTGTCCCCGAGGCAGCAGCGAGCACGCAGCGCGCCACGGTGCCGACGCCGGCTGGTCCCGTGCGGTCGGCAGCGGCACAGGATGCGAGCGCTCGTTCGGGCACACGCCGGGCCCGGCGGTTCGCGACATCGGTCCACACCCAGGCGCCGTCCGCCCGGTGCGGGGCCCGGCCGATGGCGGCGGTGAGGAGCGCCGCTGCGGAGGCTGCCCCGACCGGCTGGTCGTAGCGGGGCAGGTCGGGCTGGTCCACGATGACCACGGTGGTCGCCTGCCAAACAGTGAGCGCGGTGTCGAGCTCGGTGACGGCGCGTGCATCGAGCGCGACCGGTGCGCCTCCGAGGGTCGCCAGTCGTTGCAGGAGCGACACCGCCGGCCCGGCCCGGCCCGAGCGTGCCGGCACCGACCCCGGCCCGCCCCCGCCGACCAGCGAGTAGCGGAAGCCGCCGACTGCCTGCCAGGTCATCGCTCCTTGCTCGAGGGTGAACGGGGCGGGGATGGTGAGGACGACGTCACCCGGCCCGGCGCCCGGCTGGGGGTGGGCGAACCACCGGGGGACCACCACCGGCACGACGGTGAGCGGGCTGTCGGGCACGACCTGGGCGGCCACGGGGAAGAAGGCGACGGCGGCCACGCCGAGGGCGGCAGTTCCCCCGATGACCCGGGAGGACCACGGGGGTCGTCCAGCCGCCCCCGACGGGCGAGCATCCCCCGGGCCAGGCGCAGCTCCGGAGCGGCGCGCTGTCCACGCGCGGGACACCCACGTCCCGACGCGGTCGGCCACGACCACGACCGCGACGGTCGCGCACAGGTCGACAACGGCGATGAACCGGCTCGGCACGACGTCTTCGAGGACGGGAAGGTGTCCGAAGAGCCGCCACGGGGCCAGCGGGTGCCGGAGGACCTGCACGGTCAGCGCCGCGCACAGCGTGCCGACGCCGGCCGCGAGCCACAGGCGGCGATCGCGGTGGAACACGGCGAGGCCGGCGGCGACGACTCCGAGCAGCGGCCACCCCAGGTAGACGGGATTCCCGAGGCTCGGACCCTGGTAACCGCCGGTCGCGTGCATGAGGGCGAGCAACAAGGGGGACGTGCCTGCCGTGTCGACGTACGAGCCGAGCGCCACCCCTCCGAAGCGCGGCGGGAGCTGCGGCCAGATCAGCCCGGCAAAGTGCGAGGGACCGGCCAGCGCGAACCAGGTCGGGTAGGCGAGGAGGACGACCCCGGTCACCGCCGCGGCGCCGAGCCCGGTGACCACCCGACGCCACCGTTGCCGGACAATCTCCCGCGCCACGACGAGGTTCCAGCCGAGCACCAGGACGAGCCCGGTGCCGATCCCCATGGCGGTGATGACGAGCAGCTCGGTGCCGAGGAAGAACTGCACGGTGGCGAGCAGACCGAGCAGCACCCCGACCGTGACGGGCCTCAGCCGGGAGCCGACGAGGAGCTCGTCGAGGGCGAGGACGGCGAGCGGCAGGACCAAGAGCGTGCCGGCCATCAGGTGGGCGTCCGCCAGGTTGGACACGACGAACGGGGAGAAGCCGTAGACGAGACCGCCCACGAAGGCGAGCGGGCCGGCCCCCACCCACCGGCGCAGGAGGGCGAAGCAGGCGAGCGCCGTGAGCGCCGGGCTGAGCGTCAGGGCCACGTCGAGGGTCGCCACCGGCCCCCACAGCCACGTGACAGGGGCGAGCGGCACGCCGAAGGCGAGCTCGCTCGTGTTGGCGAGGAGGTTCACGCCCCCAGGGTGGAAGAGCGCGCGCGACCAGAGCACCGAGTGCCCGTGGGACAGCGCGTATGCCGGCCAGGCCAGGAACCAGGTGAACAGCGAGGTGTCGCCGCACCCGCAGGTGGTGATGGCGGCCGGGTGCGAGGTCCAGACGTGCCACCACAGGACGACTGCAGCGGCCAGGTAGGTGACGGCGGCAGTCCCGAACGCCGTCGCGCCTCGCGTCCCGGGCCGGTCGGTGGGAGGCGCCGCCGAGGCCGCGCCACCCCGGCAACCGCCGCGCGCGTCGGTGAACCCGATGCCGCGTTCGTGCTGTACCCCTCTCGCTGCCACGGCCCGTGAGATCCCCCTCATGCAGCCCCCTCGAGGACGCATGCGGCCGCAGCCGCGGCGGGCAGGGCGGCGCATGCAGCGACCCGGGCGGGCGGCTCGGCGACGGGCCGGAGCGGCCCGTCGGGCACGGTCCACACCCAGGCGCCCCGCTCGAGCACCGGCTCGCGGCCGATTGCCGCGGTGAAGAGGGCGGCTGCGAGCCTGTCGCCGCGTCCGCGGTCGTAGGGGAGGAGCGACCCTGTCCTCGGGGCGACGATGGTCGTGACCCGCCACAGCCGCAGTGCGCGTCCGACGGCCTCGAGCGCCGTGGCGTCGAGGGTGGGAGGCGGCCCGAGGCCGATGCTCGCGGCGGCGAGGACCTCGAAGCCGGGCCGGGCCGCTCCCGCCCGCGACGGGAGGCTGGCCGGGCCGCCGCCGCCGGCCATGGCGACGTCGAAGCCCCCGAGCGCCTGCCATGCCATCGACGACTGGATCCCCGAGAACGGCGCCGGGTACGCGAGGACGACCGGCGTCCTGCCGGCGGCCCGGGGCGTGCCGGCGAACCACGCTGGCACGCGCACCGGCTGGGTTGCGAGCGGCAGGTTGGACGCCAAGGCGGCGGCCGACGGGGTGACTGAGACGGCGACGGCGACGGCGACGGCGACGGCCGCCGCAGCGGCTCCCGCCACGGTGTCGTGCCCGAACCGGCGGCCGAGCACCGCTGTCGTCAAGGGACCGGCACGGTCCACGACCACAGCTGCCAGGACGGCGAGGCAACCCGTGGTCACCGCGGCGAAGCGGGCCTCGACGATGTTGCCGACCAAGGGGACGTGGAGGAGGACGCGCCACGGCGCGACCGGTACCACCGGTTGTACCG
>JAJZJT010000226.1 GCA_021809995.1 Actinomycetes bacterium | reverse complement strand
TGGCGCGCCGGCCCGGCTCGTGCCGGAGCCGGCGTCGATGGCGACGCCGTCGTCGTGGACGAGCCCATGCGACACCCAGCCGCGCCCTCCCCCCTCGGCCCACACGAGCACCGGAGGGAGCACGACCAGGGCGCACACGAGGGCGACGGCGACGTTCAGGCCCACGATGATCCCGAAGCCCCGTAGGAGCGGCCACGGTGACGAGGCGATCACCGCGATGCCAGCCACCGCGGTCAGGCCGGAGACGATGAAGGCACGCCCGGTGCGCGCCGCGGTGGCAGCCATGGCCGCGGCGGGCTCGAGGCGCCTGCCGCGTTCCTCGACGAAGCGGAGGAGGATCAGCGAGGTGAACTCCGTGCACACGGCGACCACGAGCGGGCCCGACACGGCCGTCATCGGGCTTAGCTTGAGCTGGAGCGCCCAGGCGATGAGCGCGACGGCGCCCACGGCCACCAGCACCGGCACCAGCGAGAGCAGCGAGCGCAGCAGGCTGCGGAGCCGGACCACGAGCCACAGGCCGACGAAGATGATCGAGAGGTAGGTCAGCAGGGTCCGCGACGACGCCAGGTTGTCGAGCAGCCCGACGCCGACGACCGCGATGCCGCCCGGCGCGACGGTCATGCCGGCCGGCGGCCGGATGCCGTGGAGCATGTGGTCGACGACCGGCTTGAGCTGTCCCAAGGTGGCGGTCTTCGACTCGAAGATGATGCCGAGGTCGGCGCCGCCGTTGGCCACCATCGTGCGGCGGATGTCGGGGGGCGCGAGGTGGTACAGGGCTCGCACCTGGCTCCCGAGCGGAGGCACGCTGGCAGCGCCGGGCACGTCGGTGAACTCTGACGCGATGTTGACGATCCCGGTCCCCGCGTAGACGTAGCCGTGGAAGCGGGCGTGGAGGTCGTTCGAGAACCGCGTGACGTAGGCCACCGTGGCGTTGGAGAACGGGTGGTCGGTGTGCACGGCCGCCGCCACCTCGTTGTCGGTCCCGATGCCTGCCCGGAGGGCGTGCACGTCCTTGACCGTGTGGGAGGCCGGGTCGACCCATTGCAGGGGGTCGGTCTGCAGGGTGATGTGCCCCTCGACGGCGAGCCCGCCGGCGAAGACGAGGACGGCCACCACGGCGAAGGGGAGCGCCGCCTTCGGGGGCAGGCTGCCGAGCCAGACGGTGAGCCGGGCCAGGCGGCCCCGCGAGAAGTCCTTGCCCGAAGTCGGGGACTTGTACTCGCGGATGCCGAGGATGGCGAGGGGCAGGACGATGCTGCCTACGCACACGGCGACGATGCCGACCACCAGCAGCCACCCGAACTGGCGGATCATCGGCACTTTGGCGAGCATGAGTGCGGCGAAGGCGAACACGGCGTCGAAGGTGACGACGAGCAGGGCCGGCCCGAGGCCTCGCGCCGCGGCCTGGATGGGGTGCTCGGCGCGGTCGAGGATGACCTCCTCCTCGATGCGCGAGTGCATCTGGATGGCGTAGTCGACCCCGACGCCGAGGAGGACCGGGAGCCCCGCGATGCTGCCGAGGGTGAGCGGGATGCCGGCGTAGCCCGACAGCCCGAACGCCCACACCAGCCCGATCGCCACGACCGCGAAGGGGAGCAGTCGCCACCGCACGTTGAAGAGCAGGAGGAGGATGACGACCATGGCGAGTGCGGCGATCCCACCGAGGGTCAGCATGCCGCCCTTCAAGTAGTTGTTGATCGTCCTGAGGAGCGCTGGCACGCCGGTGGTGAGCGTGGTCACGTTCTGGAAGTGGGCGGCGCGCACGATCCGCTCGACCGAGGCGGCAGCCCGCGACTCTTGGGCGATGGTGAGCCCGCCGCGCAGGAAGACGATCATCGCCGCGTGTGTGTTGTTGGGCAGCAGCGCGGCCGAGGACTGTCGCACCGTGCCGTTCAAGTTGTGGCTGAGGAAGTGGACCCACTTCGGGTTGGCCAGCACGCGCTGAGAGGTGGGGATGGCCGACTCGGCGGCGAGCAGGCCCTCGAGGTTCTTCGTCCGCAGAGCAGCGCTCGCCGGGTTGTGGTCGCGGGCGAGGGCAGACGTGAGCAGCTGACCGGCAAGGCTGGTGGCCGGGTTCCCGTTGGGGCTCGCGGTCATCGAGTTGGCGAGCTGGATGGCGTCGAGCGGCGTGACGGCGGTGAAGACCGACGGGTCCGCCTTGAGCTGCTGCTGGACGGTCTCGAACTCGGAGACGTTGGCCGGCGTGAAGAGGTCGTCGATGGTGGTGCCCGGCCGCATCGTGAACATCGTCACCATCGGGTCGCCACCGAAGAGGCGCTCGTAGTGGTGGTTCTGGATCTGGGCCTGGTCGTTGTTGTTCAGGTAGCTCGCGTTCGACGTGACGAACTTCAGCTGGGTCATGCCCAGGCCGAGCACGACGGTGAGGAGCAGGCCCACGAGCGACACCGTGCCGGCCCGCCTGCCCAGGTTGAGGCCGAGCCAGCTCCAGGCTCGTGCCGAGCGGCTCACCGCCCCACCTCCGCCGTCCGGGCGCCACCTACCCGCCGGGCGCCACCTACCCGCTCCCGGAGCGCTCGGTCCCCGTTCCGCGTCCACTGCGCCCCGCACCGGAACTGCTCGCCGGCCGCGCCGTAGCTCATCGTTCCTCCCCCCCCGGGTCCGCGTGACGTGCCGACTGCGGAGCCGCGGCGGGTGAACCGGCCCGCCGTCCGTCCGCCATCAGGCGCCTCGCGATTCCCGCTCGTCCGTCGTCTTGCTGGCCACCGACCACCGCCCCGCCGCCCGTCCAGCCCGTCCGCCGCGGCGGACCCGCACGGCGGTGACGGGTCGGTGTCGTGCGGGCGACCGTAGCGCACCGGAGGTCGGCCCGGCTACCCGTGGGTAACTTGCCCGCCTGGGTGGACGGCGTCGGTCCCGGGCCGTTCGTCGGGCGCTCGGTACACTGCGGGCCGGCCCGGCGGTCGCCGGGTCGGCGTGGAGGAGCGGCGCATGGACGGTACGGGGGAGGGCGGCGACGCCGCGGCCATCGAGGCGGTCCGAGCCCTGAAGCACGCCTACTTCCGCCTGCTCGACACCAAGCAGTTCGCCGCCCTCGGCGAGCTCTTCACCGAGGACGGCACGACCGCGTACGAGGCGGGGGCGCTCGCCCACCGCGGTCGTGCCGCCATCGTGGCCTTCCTGGAGGAGTCGCTCTCGGGCCCGGGGATCGTGACGGTCCACACCGGCCACCACCCCGAGATCGAGCTGCACCCCGACGGCACGGCCACCGGGACCTGGTACCTCGCTGACCGGGTGGTGGTGCCGGCGGCCGACCTCGTCATCGCGGGGACGGCCCTCTACCACGACACCTACGTGGAGACGCCCGAGGGCTGGCGCATCGCTCACACCGGCTACGAGCGCATCTACGAGGAGCGCCGACGCCACTCGACGGGCGAGCTGATCTCGTTTTCGAGCCGGTTCGAGCCGGCCGACGTGACCGAGGAGGACCATGGCTGACACCGGAGCAGGCACCGGCGAGCTGACGGGCACGGTGGCGATCGTCACCGGTGCCTCCAGCGGGATCGGTGAGGCGACCGCCGTGGCGCTCGCTGGCGAAGGGGCCACCGTGGTGCTGGCGGCACGGCGAGCCGACCGCCTCGCGGACCTGGCCGGGCGGATCGCCGCATCGGGGTCCCCCGGCGGCGCGCTCGCCCGACCGTGCGACGTCACCGACGAGGACCAGGCGCGCGCGCTTGTCGAGGAGACGGTCTCGCGCTTTGGTCGACTGGACACCCTGGTCAACAATGCCGGGGTCATGCTCCTCGGTCCCGCCCGCGGCGCTCCTTTCGCCGAGTGGCGGCGGATGGTCGACCTCAACCTGATGGCCCTCCTCGCCTGCACGCACGCGGCGGTGCCGCATCTCGTGGCGGCGGCCGCCGAGGGTCCACGCGGGGTCGCCGACGTGGTCAACGTGAGCTCGGTCGCCGGACGCGTCGCCCGGTCGGGCAGCGCGGTCTACAACGCCACCAAGTTCGGCGTCGGCGCGTTCTCCGAGGCGCTCCGCCAGGAGCTCGCGTCCTCCCACGTGCGCGTGGGCCTCGTCGAGCCGGGAGCAACCATCACCGAGCTCGCCACCCACCTGCGTCCCGAGGTTCGCCACGCCACGGTGGGTCGCTTCGCCGGCGTCACGCTCCTCGAGGCAGCCGACGTGGCCGACGCCGTGCGCTACCTGGTGACCCGACCGCGGCACGTCGCCGTCAACGAGCTCCTCGTCCGCCCCGCCGAGCAGGAGGGGTGACCGCCCTCGGGGAGTACCCACCTCCTGGCCATGTCCTCGGTGCCCTGGGCATCGAGGTGCTCGTCGACGAGGAGCGGGCCGCCCGTGCCCGGCTCGAGGCCGGCCCCCATGTCGCCGGTCCGGACGGCTCGGTGCGTGCCGGTGTGGTGGCCACCCTTGTCGACGTCGTCGGCGGTGCCATCGGTGCGCGGGAGCTGCACCCCGACTGGATGGCCACCGCTGACCTCACCGTGCATCGGGTGGGCAGCTTCGCCGGGCCGCTGGTCGAGGCGGCCGGCTCGGTGGTGCGGCGGGGGCGCTCGACGATGGTCGTGAGGAGCGAGGTACGCGTCGGGCCGGCGGGCGACGGTCCCATGACGGGCGAGCCGGTGGCGGTGGCGACCACGACTTTCGCCGTGCTGACGGCGCGTGGCGGTGCCGGGCCGGTTGCGCTCGCGCCGCTCCCTGCCCGGACGCGCTTCGCCGGGCCGGCGCTCGGACAGCCGGTCGTCGACGCCGTCGGGCTGTCGGTGCGCGACGAGGCTTCGGGGGTGGTCGTCCTGCCGCTCGCGGCGCACGTTCGGAACTCCTTCGGGGCACTGCAGGGCGGCGTGACCGCTCTGGTCGCCGAGGTGTCGGCGGCGTCGGCCCTCCGCA
>JAJZJT010000225.1 GCA_021809995.1 Actinomycetes bacterium | reverse complement strand
CGACAGGCCCACGACGGCGTCGCCGAAGCCGTTCTTGCCCAGGTAGTCCGCGGTGCCGACCACGAGGGCGTGGTACACCTCGGCGTCGGTGTCGAGGGGCTCGGCCACGCCCGTGGTCACCGGCGGGGCCGAGGCCGGCAGGGCCCGGGCGAGACGGTCGCCGGGAGCGGTACGCACCCGGGCGGCGCGCGGGGTCTCGGACAGCCCGGGCTCGGCCGGCGCGTTCGGGCCGATCTCGACGTCGGTGACGAGGACGGTCTCCTCGAAGAGCGGCGCGGACGCCACGAGCGACCCCGTCGGGCCCACGACCGCCGAGCCCCCGTCGAAGACCAGCTCGTCCTGGCCGCCGACCTGGTTGGCGTAGGCGATCACGCACCCGGTCTCCACGGCGCGCCGCCGCAGGAGCTCGAGGCGCTCATCCTGTCGGCCGACCGAGTACGGGGAGGCGTTCAGGCTGAGGACGAGCCGCGCGCCGGCCGCCGCCTGGGCGTGGACCGGGCCGTCGTCGAGCCAGATGTCCTCGCAGACGCTCAGGGCGCTCGGGACGCCGGCCACGTCGACGACCTCCGGCGGCCCCTCGCCCGGCACGAACCACCGCTGCTCGTCGAAGACGCCGTAGTTGGGCAGGAGGCGCTTGGCGTAGGTGGCCGCCACCGAGCCTCCCGAGCACAGGGCCGCGGCGTTTGCGAGCCGCCCGTCCGGCCGACGGGCGACGTAGCCGACGACGGCCGCGCACACCCCGGTCGCCCCGGCGACGTGGTCGAGGGCGGCGAGGTTGTCGGCGACGAAGGCCGGCCTGTGGAGCAGGTCCTCGGGCGGGTAGCCGGTGATGGCGAGCTCGGGGAAGAGCGCCACCGAAGCTCCGGCGCCCACGGCAGCCGACAGGGCGTCGAGGACCCGCTCGGCGTTGCCCCAGAGGTCCCCGACCACCGTGTCGATCTGGCAGATGGCCAGCCGCAGTCGGGCCATCGGCACAGCGTAGTGGGCCGGTCGCGCGCCACTCGACCCCCGGGCGAGGGCCTCCGCCCGTCCCGAGCCCGCTGGCCGGGGCCCGGCCGCGGGGCGGGCGAGCCCGGGTCCGGGCGCTCCGGTACGCGCCGGGGCGCCCGGAGGGGTACCGTGACCGGTGCCGGAGGGCGTCGGCAGCGCTGTTCATCGTGCGTTCACACGGGCGAAACGGATGCGAAACGGCCCCGCGGCAGGGTGGTCGTCGGACGTCCGGGCCTGGACGACCGGAGCGGCCGTGCCAACCGGCACGGTTCCGCGCACCGGTCCGGCTCGCCGGGCGCGGACGGCGCCACGGACGACCCGGCAGGGCAAGACCCGCAGCGACAAGGAGTGCGAGTGCCGTACCAAGCGGAATACATCTGGATCGACGGGACGGAGCCATCCCCGCTCCTCCGGAGCAAGACGAAGATCATCCCGGACGGCAAGGAGCCGGGCATCTGGGGCTTCGACGGTTCGAGCACCAACCAAGCCACCGGCAACGACTCGGACTGCGTCCTGCGCCCGGTGTTCACCTGCTCGGACCCGCTGCGTGGCCCGGCCGACCGGCTGGTCATGTGCGAGGTGCTCCTCACCGACTTCACCCCGCATGAGACCAACACCCGGGCCGCCTGTGCGGAGATGGCCGAGCGCTACGCCGCCGACGAGCCCTGGTTCGGCATCGAGCAGGAGTACACGTTCTTCAAGGAGGGACGTCCGCTCGGCTGGCCCGAGATGGGCTACCCGGCCCCGCAGGGCCCGTACTACTGCGGCGTCGGCGGCGACAAGATGCCCGGGCGTGAGATCGTCGAGCGGCACACGGCCGCGTGCATCGAGGCCGGTCTGGCCATCGAGGGCACCAACGCCGAGGTGATGATGGGCCAGTGGGAGTTCCAGATCGGCATCCTGCCGCCGCCGCTCATCGGCGACCAGCTGTGGGTGGCCCGGTGGCTCCTGTTCCGGATCGCCGAGGACTTCGGCGTCTACGCCACGCTCGAGCCCAAGCCGATCCTCGGTGACTGGAACGGCGCCGGCGCCCACACCAACTTCTCGACCAAGGCCATGCGCGAAGACGGCGGGTGGGACGCCATCATCGCCGGCTGCGAGGCCCTCGGGAAGCGGGTGGACGAGCACGTCGCCAACTACGGGGTGGGGATCGAGAACCGCCTGACCGGCGCCCACGAGACCGCCCACTACTCGCAGTTCAGCTACGGGACCTCCGACCGGGGCGCGTCGATCCGCATCCCGTGGGTCGTGGCCAAGGACAAGAAGGGCTGGATCGAGGACCGTCGCCCCAACGCCAACATGGACCCCTACGTGGTCAGCCGGCTCCTCGTGGAGACGGTGTGCGGCGACGCCGCGTCGCGCTGAGCCCGACGATCCGGCACTCGTCGGTCGGGGCTCGCCACCTGCACCGCGACCATCTGCGGCACGAGCCGGGCCCCTACGGGCCCGGCTCGTCCGTCGCCGGCCCTCCCTCGGCAGCGGGCCCGGCAGGACCCGACCACCGGCCCGGTCGCCGGCCCGACAGCGGTGCGGCCCGTCCGAGCCGGTGAGCGACCCCGCCGCCCGCCCCCACCCTGGAGCGACTGCCATGCAGAACCAGCAGGAGTACGTCCTCCGCACCGTCGAGGAGCGGGGGATCCGCTTCGTCCAGTTGTGGTTCACCGACGTGCTCGGCACGCCCAAGGCCTTCAGCATCACCCCGGCCGAGCTCGAGAACGCCCTGAGCGACGGGATGACCTTCGACGGCTCGGCCATCGACGGGTTCAGCCGCGTGCAAGAGTCCGACGTGCTGGCCCGACCCGACCCGACGACGTTCCACATCCTGCCCTGGCACGGGCACGGCGCGGCAGCCCCCGAAGACCGGGCGTCGGTGGCCCGCGTCGTGTGCGACATCGTCAACCTCGACGGCACCCCGTTCGAGGGATGCCCGCGCCACGTGCTCCGACGCGCCCTCGACCGGGCCCGTTCGGCCGGGTTCTCGTTCTACGCCGCCCCGGAGATCGAGTACTTCTACTTCGACGGGGCGGGGGCCGACGCCGGCGAGGGTCCCCGGGCGCTCGACTCGGGCTCCTACTTCGAGCTCACGGCCGCCGACCCGGCGAGCGAGCTGCGCCAGCGCACGGTGCTGACCCTCGAGGAGATGGGCATCCCCGTCGAGCACGCCCAGCACGAGGACGCGCCGAGCCAGCACGAGATCGACCTGCGCTACACCGACGCGCTCACCATGGCCGACACCGTGATGACGGTGCGCCAGGTGACCAAGGAGCTCGCCCGCCAGGCTGGCGTCCAGGCCAGCTTCATGCCGAAGCCGCTCGAGGGCGTGCAGGGATCGGGCATGCACACCCACGTCTCGCTCTTCCGCGACGGCACCAACGCCTTCGGCGACCCCGAGCGTCCCTCAGGGCTGTCCGCGATCGGCGAGGGGTTCGTCGCCGGCCTGCTCCGCCACGCCGCCGAGATCACCGCCGTGACCAACCAGTGGGTGAACTCCTACAAGCGACTGGTGGCCGGGTACGAGGCCCCTGTGCACGTCTCGTGGGCCCGCAACAACCGCTCGGCCCTCGTGCGCGTGCCGGTCGTGAAACGCCACCGGGGCGAGTCGGCACGGGTCGAGTACCGGGCGCCCGACAGCGCCTGCAACCCGTACCTGGCGTTCGCCGTGGTGCTGGCGGCCGGCCTCGCCGGGGTCACCGGCGGTTACGAGCTCCCGCCCGAGGCCGAGTGGAACCTCTTCGCTGCGAGCCCCGGCGAGCTGGAAGCGGCCGGTATCCGACCACTGCCCGGCAGCCTCCACGAGGCCCTCGTCGAGATGGAGTCGTCGTCGCTCGTGGCCGAGGCGCTCGGCGGGCACGTCTTCGAGTGGTTCCTGCGCAACAAGCGCGAGGAGTGGGGTGCGTACAAGGCCCACGTGAGCCAGTTCGAGCTCGCCCGGTACCTGCCGTTGCTGTAGGGACGGCGAGCCACCCGAGGAGGCCGGGACACCCACTGCCATGGAACCACTGCTGTGCTTCCCCGACCCGCCTCCCGCCGCGGTGCCCGAGGCCCTCGAGCGCGCCGGGCTGACCTGGCGAGCCGTCGCGGACGCAGAGGCAGCGGACGCCGGCGAGCCCGAGGACGGATGGGCCGGTGCGGTGGTCGCCACCGCGCCGGACCCCGGCGCCGCCTTCGCGCTCTGCCGTCGCCTCCGCACCCGCGAGGCCCGCCTCTCCCCCGTCATCCTCGTCGTGCCGGCCGCCCACCTCGCCGAGCTCAAGGGACGCGAGGAGCTCTTCGACGACCTCTGCGTCGAACCCGTGCGCACCGAGGAGCTGGCGGTCCGGGTCGCGCTCCTGCTGCACCGCTGCGGGAAGGGGGCCCGCCACGAGCTCGTGACCTACGGCCCGCTCGTCCTCAACCTCGAGACGTACCAGGCAGCCGTCGACGGGCGCGTCCTCGACCTCACCTACATGGAGTACGAGCTCCTTCGGTTCCTGGCCTCGCGACCCGCCAAGGTCTTCACCCGCGAGACGCTCCTCAGCCAGGTGTGGGGGTACGAGTACTACGGCGGAGCCCGAACCGTCGACGTCCACATCCGCCGGCTCCGCGCGAAGCTCGGCGAAGAGCACGCCCACCTCATCCAGACCGTACGGTCGGTCGGCTACCGCTTCGGCCAGACGCAGTGGTCGCTGTGAGCAACGCCCGGGTGCGGGGCGCCCGACGACCGGGCACGCGTTCGGGCACGCGTTCGGCTCAGCCCCCTGTGCCGCCGGCGCGGTAGGCCCACACCTCGACCTCGACACGGGCACCGAGCGGCAGGGCCGCGACCCCGACCATCGAGCGGGCGGGCCGGTGGTCGGCAAAGAAGGCGGCGTAGGCCCGGTCCACCTCGGCGAAATCGCCGATGTC
>JAJZJT010000224.1 GCA_021809995.1 Actinomycetes bacterium | reverse complement strand
CGCCGCCCGCACCGCCGCCACCTGCACCGATGCCGTGGGCCCGGCACCGGGTGGCGAGCACGGCCCGCCGGGCGGGCGGCCGCGGGCCCGACGACGCGACCGGTGCGGATGACGTCCCAGGTCGCGAGCCTTGAAATCGGGGTGCCTGGTGGTTATCAATAGAAGGGCGGTAGCAGTGCTGCAACCAGCGAAGGATCCTCATCAAAGGAGGTGTCCGACGAATGGTGCTTGACGTGATGGAGCGTTCACCGCCTCGGTGAGCGACAGCCGAGTGCTGTTACCACTGTTGCCAGTGGGCGCCGCGGAATCCCGCACGTTGCGGAGCGGTCGCGACGATCTGTGCATGGGCTGCGTGTACGAAGAACCGAGGAACATCGAACGACGGCCGGGGGGTCCGGTCGGGCAGCACATCGCCAGCTTCGACGACGCTCTCTCACCACCTTTTGCGGCTGGCTGACGTGTCTCATTGGCACCAACACAACAGATGACCACGCGACAAGGGGCCCGGAAGGGCCCCTTGTCGCGCTCCAGGTGCGGGGCCGGCCCGCCGGAGCGGCGCACCCCGGCAGACGGTACCGTCGGGACCGGTGCCCGACCTCGACGCGAGCTTCCTCGGCCTGCCGCTCGACACCCTCGCCGACGCCGCCCTGGGACGGGCCCGGTCCCTCGGGGCGACCAACGCCGAGCTGCGCGTGGAGCGCCTCCACACCCAGGTCGTCGTGGTGCGAGACGGGATCGTCGAGACGACGGTCGACAGCACCGAGCTCGGCGTCGGGCTGCGAGTCCTCCACGGCGGCGCCCTCGGCTTCGCCGGCACCGTCGCCCTGGCCCCCGAGGCGGTGGCCTCCCTGGCCGACGAGGCCGTCGCCCTGGCCCGGGCCACGGTCGGTGCCGGCGGCGGCGTCGAGCTGGCCGACGAGCCCGTCCACGGCGACGTCCACTGGGTCAGCCCGCACGACGTCGACCCGACGACCGTGCCCCTCGCCGACAAGGTCGCGACGCTCGCGCGGTGGACCGAGCAGCTGCGCCGGGCGCCCGGGGTCGACCACGCCGTCGCCCACGCGCTCACCGTCGCCGAGGACACCCACCTCGCCGACCTCGCCGGCAACCGGCTCACCCAACGCCGCGTTCGGGTCCACCCCGTCGTCGAGGCGGTGGCGATCGACCCCGTCTCGGGCCGCTTCGAGACGATGCGGTCCCTCGTTGCCCCGTCCGGGCGCGGATGGGAGCACGTCGAGGGGCCGACCTCCACCCTCGACGCCGAGGTCGCCGCCCTCCCCGACCTCCTCGCCGAGAAGGTGGCGGCCCCCTCCGTCGCGCCCGGCACCTACGACCTCGTGCTCGACCCGACCAACCTGTGGCTCACCGTCCACGAGTCGGTTGGCCACGCCACCGAGCTCGACCGGGCTCTCGGCTACGAGGCCGCCTACGCCGGCACCTCCTTCGCCACCCTCGAGAAGCTCGGCTCCCTCCGGTACGGCTCCCCCCTGATGCACGTGACCGGGGACCGGACCGAGCCCTACGGCCTCGCCACCGTCGCCTTCGACCACGAGGGCGTCGCCGCCCAGTCCTTCGACCTCGTGCGCGACGGCGTCCTCGTGGGTTTCCAGCTCGACCGGCGGATGGCCGCCGAGCACGGCTTTCGCCGCTCGAACGGGTGCGCCTTCGCCGACTCCCCCCTCCACGTACCGATCCAGCGCATGGCCAACGTCTCCCTCCAGCCCGCCCCGGGCGACGGCCCGAGCATCGAGGAGCTGGTGTCGGGGACCGAGCGCGGCCTCTACGTGGTCGGCGACAAGAGCTGGTCGATCGACATGCAGCGCCACAACTTCCAGTTCACGGGGCAGCGCTTCTACCGGATCGAGCACGGGCGGCTGGCCGGCCAGGTCCGCGACGCCGCCTACCAGGCCACCACGACCGACTTCTGGGCGGCCCTCGACGGCCTCGGAGGCCGGAGCACGTGGGTCCTCGGCGGTGCGTTCAACTGCGGCAAGGGCCAGCCCGGGCAGGTCGCCCCGGTCAGCCACGGCTGCCCCGCCGCCCGCTTCCGACAGGTGAGGGTCTTGAACAGCCGGGCGGAGGCGGGCCGGTGAGAACCGGCGCCCTCGAGCCCGCCGGCGTGGTAGCCGAGCGAGCCCTCGCGTCTGCCACCCTCGACGGGTGCCTGGTGGTGGTGGCCGACGTGAGCGAGGCCGAGGTCCGCTTCGCCGCCAACACGACGACGACCAACGGCGTTCGACGCGACCGCCGGGTCACCGTGGTGGCCGTGGGCGCCTCGCCCACCGGACCGACAGTGGGGACGGCGACCGGCAGCGGTGCCACCGACGTGGCCGCCCTCGTGCGCGCCGCCGAGGCCGACGCACGCGGTGCGCCGGCCGCCGACGACGCCGCCGATCTGGTCGGAGCAGGTGGGCAGGACGACCTCTCCGAGCCCGCCCCGACGACCGGGATTGCGGCCCTCACCCCCGTCGTCGATGCCCTGGGCGACGCGTTCGCCGAGGCGCGGGCGACCGGCCACGTGCTCGCCGGCTTCGTCGAGCACCGCCTCGAGACGGTCTCCCTTGCCTCCTCCACCGGGTTGCGCCGGCGCCACGTGCAGCCGACCGGCAAGGTCCAGCTGGCCGCCCGCACGGTCGACGGCGGGCGGGGCGCGTGGGTGGGGCGCGAGCTCCCCGACCTCGCCGGGGTGTCCCTCGCCGACCTCCACGCCGAGCTCCGTCGGCGGCTCGCCTGGGGAGCCCGCTCGGTCTCCTTGCCGGCCGGGCGCTACGAGACGATCCTGCCGCCCGACGCCGTCGCCGACCTCGTCGTGCCTCTCGCCGAGGCACTCGGCCAGCGCGACGCCGAGGAAGGCCACAGCGTCTTCGCCGCCCCCGGCGGCGGCACCCGGCTGGGCGAGCGTCTCGCCCGGTTGCCCGTCGCCCTCCGTAGCAACCCGGCCGAGCCGGGCCTCGAGTGCCCGCCTTTCGCCGTGGCGATCGCGTCGAGCGCCGACGCGTCGGTCTTCGACAACGGCCTGCCCCTCGAGCCGACTGCCTGGATCGACGGCGGGCGCCTCACTCGGCTGCGCGCCCACCGGGCCCGGGCCGCCCGCTCGGGGGTGCCGGTGGCCCCGCCCATCGACAACCTGGTCCTCGAGGTGCCCGGGGCCGCCTCCTCGGTCGACGACCTCGTCGCCCGCACCGGGCGAGGGCTGCTGCTCACCTGCCTGTGGTACCTGCGGGAGGTCGACCCGACCACCCTGCTCCTCACCGGGCTCACGCGCGACGGCGTCTACCTGGTCGAGGGCGGCGAAGTGGTCGGCGCGGCCAACAATTTCCGCTTCAACGAGAGCCCGGTCGACCTGCTCGCCCGGGCCGCCGAGGCCGGGCGGTGCGAGCACGCCTTCTCGCGTGAGTGGAACGAGTACGCGGCGCGCCTCGCCATGCCGGCGCTGCGGGTGCCCGACTTCAACATGAGCTCGGTGAGCCCCGCCGTCTGAGCCGTCGCGACGTCCCGGCCACGCCGCCGCGCGTTGGGCCGGCCCCTTCCCTACCCCCTGGCCCTACGCTCCCTCCCGGCCCCCGAGCACGTCGCTCACCGCGGCGAGCAGGGCACCGACGGCGTCGCTCGTCGGCGTGGCGATGCCGTGGCGGTGCCCGGCCCGGGCGACGGCACCGTAGAGCGCGTCGTGCTCGAGGGTGCGCCCGGCGAGCCGGTCGAAGAGCATGGACGAGCCCGCCCCGGCCGGCATGTCCACCATCCGGTCGATGGTGGCGGCAGCGAAGTCGGCGCCGATGGACGCGCCCTCGGCGCGCCCCACGGCGAGGCACTCCTCGGCGAGCGCCAGGGCCACCCGGCGGACGTCGTCGCGGCGCAAGACCTCGATCCTGCGACCCGTCAGGGCGGTGATGCCGTTGGCCACCACGTTTGCGCACAGCTTCTGCCAGAGGGCCGTCGTCACGTCGGCGACGGTCCGGACGAAGCCTCGGTCCGAGGCGAAGAGGGCGTCGAGGCGGGCGGCGTCCTCGGGGGCGAACCTCTCGTCGGGGTCCCGCTCGGGCACGAGGACGAACCCGTTGGTCCGGTGGACGATCCGTCCCGGGGCGAGCGGCTCGACCCCGCTGTAGACGATGCCGGGCACGATACGGGTGCCCGGCTCGACGTGCGGCCGGACCCGTTCGACCTGCTCGACCCCGTTCTGGAGCACGACGACCGTGGTGCCGGCACCGGTGAGCGCCCGGAGCCAGCCGGCGGCGCCGTCGGTCTGGTGCGCCTTCGTGGCGAGCAGCACCCAGTCGACCGGAGCCTCGAGCGCACCGGTCAGCACGGCAGGGTCGGCGACGACGTGCGGACGGAACCGGAGCGTCTCCCCCCAACGCTCCGACTCGACGACGAGCTCGTCGAAGGGGGTGCGGACGCACAGCGTGACGTCGGCCCGGCCGGCAGCGAGCAGGTAGCCGGCGAAGAAGGCGCCGACGCCACCGGCGCCGACGACGGCGACGGTGCCCGTGGCGGCGCCGGTGCCCGTGGCGGCGCCGGTGCCCGTGGCGGTCTCCTCGGTCACGTGTTCCTCCTCCCCTCCCGCCTCGTCTGCGATCGCGCCGTGCTCACCGGCCGGCCGGCTCACCCGGCACGCCTGTCCCACTCGGTCTACCTGTCGCGACGACGGCTCGGCACGCGAAGCGCGGCCGTCGTCGCTCCCCGGGGCGGCCGAAGCGCGCGCCCGAGGCCGACCGGAGCCGGCGGGCGGGCGGGCGCCGGTTGCAGGTGCCATCATGGACGTGCAGGTCGGCAGACGTGTCAGAGGAGGCCGGCATGGCGGACAGGCGTCGGGGGCCGGTGGGATGACCGAGGACGGGGGCGAGACTCCGGCCCGGACACCGCCGAGCCGGTCGACGCCCGCGCCGGCCTCACCGGTGGCGCC
>JAJZJT010000223.1 GCA_021809995.1 Actinomycetes bacterium | reverse complement strand
CTGGCGGGGATGGCCGGTCGCCGGGTCGGTCCCGACGAAGACCCGGAGCCGGTACCGGCCTTCGTCGAGCTGCTGGATCGATCCTGTACCCTTGGGCCGACGCCGCTGACCGACCCCGGCCTTTTCCTCTCCGACCATGAGGGGACGATGGGCCGGATGTGGGCAGAGGCGGCACGGAGAGGTGCGAGAGCGGCCGAATCGGACTCACTGCTAATGAGTTGACCTGGGTAACCGGGTCCGAGGGTTCAAATCCCTCCCTCTCCGCCAAGACGGCACCGACCGGTGCCCGGTCACCGTGCTGCCGGTAGATTGTTGCGGTGCCCGAGCGTTACTGGTTGGAGACGTTGGGCTGCCCGAAGAACCAGGTGGACTCGGAGAAGCTCGCCGGAACGCTCGTGGCCGGGGGGCTCGAGCCGGCGGACGATCCGAGCCGTGCCGACGTGGTGGTGGTCAACACCTGCGCGTTCATCGAAGCGGCGCGTCAGGAGTCGGTCGACACCGTCCTCGCCCTAGCCGACGGCGCCAAGCCCGGCGCCCGCCTCGTGGTCACCGGGTGCATGGCCGAGCGCTACGGCGACGAGCTGGCCCGGGCCCTCCCCGAGGTCGACCTCGTGGCGCCGTTCGGCACGCCGGTCCTCCCCCCTCCTGCCCCTTCGCCGGTCGCCTTCCTGGGGACGGCCCGCCGGGGCGACCCGCGCCCAGGTCGGGGCGCGGGGACGGTCGGAGGGGCCGAGCCGGCCGCGCCCGTCCCCTCCTTCGACCTGCTCGAGCTGCCCCGGCCGCCGACGCGCGCTCCCTGGGCCTACGTGAAGGTCGCCGAGGGGTGTGACCGCAGCTGCGGGTTCTGCGCCATCCCGTCGTTCCGAGGTCCTCAGCGCTCCCGCACCGCGGACGCCGTCCTCGCCGAGGTGGACGGCCTCGCCTCGGGTGACCGCCCGCTCGCCGAAGTCGTCCTCGTCGCGCAGGACCTCGCCTCCTTCGGCCTGGACCGTTCGGGCGGTGGTACCCGGCCGCAGCGCGGCGCCGTCCGCCCCCTCGTGGAGCTGGTCCGCCGGGTCGCCGACCGGGTGCCGTGGGTCCGCCTGCTCTACCTCTACCCGTCCTCGCTCGACGACGAGCTGGTCGACGCCGTGCTGGCAACGGGCGTCCCCTACTTCGACCTCTCGCTGCAGCACGTGTCGCGTCCGCTCCTGCACCGGATGCGCCGGTGGGGCGAGGGGGACCGCTTTCTCGACCGCATCGCCGCCGTCCGCTCCGCCGAGCGCGGTGCTGCCTTCCGCTCGTCGTTCATCGTCGGCTACCCGGGAGAGACCGAGGAGGACCACGACCGGCTCCTCGCCTGGCTGGCGGAAGCCCGGCTCGACTGGGCCGGCTTCTTCCCCTTCAGTCCCGAGGACGGCACCCCGGCCGCCGGGCTCGATGGCCGGGTCCCCGACGAGCTGGTGCGCGAGCGGATCGACGAGTGCACCGAGCTGCAGGACGCCATCACGGCGACGCGCCGCGACGAGCTGATCGGCTCGACGGTGCAGGTCCTGGTCGACGAGCCCGGTCGTGGTCGCACCTACCGGGAGGCACCGGAGATCGACGGCGTGGTCGAGCTGGTGGGCGCCGCCGGGGGCGGCGCGGTGGGCGAGGTGGTGAGCGCCGAGGTCGTGGCGGCCGAGGGCTCCGACCTGGTGGCCGAGCTCGTCCCGTGCGGGGTGGCCCGGTGAACGACTCGCAGCCGCTCGCCCCCGCCGACGCCCCGCGGCCCGCTTCGGCTCCCCGCCAGGCCCCCGCACCGGCACCGTCCGCCGCTCACCCGACCCGCTCCACCACCTTCGGCCCCTCGGCGGTGCTCACCCCGGCCAACGGCATCACGGCGCTGCGCCTCGTCGTCACCCCTCTCCTCGTCGCCCTGATCGTCTGGCACGGTCCGTCGTGGTGGACGCTGGCACTGTGGGCCGTCCTCTCCACCACGGACGGGATCGACGGCTGGGTGGCCCGGCGCCAGGGAGCCACGCGCTCGGGAGCCTTCCTCGACCCGCTCGCCGACAAGGTCGTCGTCCTCGGCGCGCTCGTCGCTCTGGCCGACGAGCACCTCGTGCCATGGGTGGCGGTCGGCGTCATCGCCGTGCGCGAGATCGCCATGAGCGCCTACCGCATCGTGGTCGGGCGCCATGGCGTGTCGATCCCGGCCCGCCGGAGCGCCAAGGTCAAGACGCTCCTCCAAGACGTCGCGATCGGCCTGTGCCTCATCCCACCCGTCGCCACCCACCGGGACGTGCTGGCCGTCGCCATCTGGGTGGCGGCCACCCTCACGGTCACGACCGGCGTGCAGTACCTCGTCGACGGCCGTCGTGCCGGGGCGGCGCGGCGGGCGGCACCGGGCGGGCTGACGGCGGCACGGGACGGGCGCGGGCCGTCGTGAGGACCGGACCGTCATGAGGATCGAGGTCGTGGCGGTCGGCACCGAGCTGCTGCTCGGCCAGATCGCCGACACCAACGGCGCCTGGCTGGGCGAGCACCTGGCGGCCGCCGGCGTCGCCTCGCACTTCCACCAGGCCGTGGGGGACAACCACGACCGCATCGTCCTCGCCCTGCGCACGGCGCTGGCGCGGAGCGACGGCGTGATCGTCTGCGGCGGGCTCGGGCCTACCCAGGACGACATCACCCGCGAGGCGATCGCCGAGGTGATGAACGTGCCGCTCGTGCGCGACGCCGCGGTGCTCGAGCGCATCGCCACACTGTTCTCCTCGCGCGGGCGCTCCATGGCGCCCTCCAACGCCCGTCAGGCCGACGTGCCCGAGGGGGCGACCGTCATCCCGCAGCAGAAGGGCACGGCTCCGGGGCTGATCTGCCCGGTCGGTCGCAAGGTGGTCTACGCCGTGCCTGGTGTCCCCTACGAGATGGCCGACATGTTCGAGCGGGGCATCCTGCCCGACCTCCGGCGGCGACTCGGCGAGCGGGGCGAGGCCGTCGGGGTGATCGCCAGCCGAGTCCTGCGAACGTGGGGCATGACCGAGTCGCGGCTTGCCGACGTCCTCGCCGCCCACATCGGAGCGCTCGACCAGACGACCGGTTCGGAGCGCGGCGAGGCTGCCACGATCGCCTTCCTCGCCAGCGGGATCGAGGGGATCAAGGTCAGGGTGACGGTGCGCGCCCCCGACGACGCCGTGGCCCGTGCGCGCCTCGACGCCGAGGAGGCGACCGTGCGCCGGGTCCTCGGCGAGGCAGCCGGCGACGTCGTCTTCGGGGTGGACGACGAGGCGATCGAGCACGCCGTCGCCAAGGCCGTCGCCGCGCGGGGCGTGACGCTCGGTCTGGCCGAGTCCCTGACCGGCGGGCTCGCCTCCTCGCGCCTCGTCAACGTGCCCGGGGCGAGCGCGTGGTTCCGCGGCGCGGTCGTCTCCTACGCCACAGGGGTCAAGCACTCGGTGCTCGGCGTCCCCGAGGGCCCGGTCGTGTCGGCCGCCGCCGCCGAGGCGATGGCGGCCGGGGCGTGCCGGGTGCTTGGCGCCGACGTCGGCCTGTCGATCACCGGGGTGGCCGGTCCCGACCCGCAGGACGAGCGTCCGCCGGGCACGGTGTTCGTGGGCCTCGCCCTCCCCGGTGGTGCGACCGAGTCGGTCGAGCTCAGCGTCCCCGGCGACCGGGCCCGGGTCCGGCAGTACGCGACGATCAGCGCGCTCGACCTGCTGCGCCGTCGGCTCGCCGCGCTCCCCGCGGACTGACGTCGAGCGCTGCCTCAGCCGGCCGCGGCCGTCGACACACCGGGCGACGCGACGACGGGGATCCCCTGCGGGACGAGCTCGACCCACGTCCTGCCGGGGGCGAGCGTGATCGGCGCCCCGCCGGCCGACGTGAAGGTGGCTGGCGAGGTGAGCGAAGTCCGCTGCCACGTCCCGGTGATGACTGCCCCGTTGCGCACGATGGTGACCGGGCCGGAGCCGAGGGCGGTCACCTCGACCTCGTGGGCGCCCTGGGCGTTCTCGACCCACGGACCGAGGAACGTCTGCACCGTCATCGCCACGACGTTGGTGGTCGCCACCTGGGCACCGTCGACCAGGCGATCGGGGACGCCCGAGTAGGCGCGCAGGTAGTCGTTACCGGCCGGGTTCCACGTCCATGTCACGTTCGAGTAGCCCGAGAACGGGATGTGGAGGGTGGTCCCCGACCCGGCGACCGCTCCAGCGGGCAGAGCCGTGGAGTACTGGAAGATCGGCTGGGGCGGCGTCTTGTCCGAGCGCTCGAGCGCCCACATCGAGGTGGGCTTGGTGAAGGTGTTGTAGGGGGGCACCTTGCCCGGCTCGTGGACGATTGCCCGGGCCGGGGCGCCGCCGAGCATGTCGAGATCGATGATGGGGGCCTGGCTCAAGAGGTTCAAGATCGGATTGATGCCTCCCATGTGGGCGAAGAGGGGGTGGGAGAGCTGGGAGAGGATGGCGACGTCGGGCTCGCGGGCCGAGCGGATGTCGCCGACGAGCGGCGGGCTCTGGCACTGGAAGACGGCGACGAGCCGGGTGATCGACCCCTCGACCGGCTCCTCGAAGACGATGTCCGCGTGGTCGAGGCCTGCGGACGGGCGGTCGGCGGGATAGTTCCCGATCTTCACGGCGAGGGCGGGGCGCTGCGGCACGGCACCGCCCGGTGCCGGAAGGCCGGTGAGCGGGCAGGTCGGCCCGGTCGCCGTCGGCGTCACGGTGGTCGACGTCGACGGAGGCGGCGGGGAAGCGGCGTGCTCGGTCGGCCCGTGTGACGTCGCCACCAGCGCGATCGTCCCACCCACCACCACGAGGGCCACGACGATGGCCGCGACGCGCCAGGACCACGAGGACCGGCCGCCCCGCCGCCCCTGCAGCTCGCGGCGCGTGGCCTTCGCGGGGCCACCTCCGTAGCGAGGGCGCGATGCGGCGGGGGGAGTGGGATCGC
>JAJZJT010000222.1 GCA_021809995.1 Actinomycetes bacterium | reverse complement strand
CGCAGTGGGGGCTCGCGCTCGAGGCACTTGGGCTGGACGTAGGGGCAGCGCGGGGCGAACCTGCACCCGGGGGGCGGGTGGAGCAGGTCGGGCGGGCGACCGGAGATGGCCCTGAGGCGCGTGCCGCTCGGGTCCGAGAGCCGCGGGATCGAGTCCATCAGTGCCCGGGTGTAGGGCATCCGGGTGTGGGTGAAGAGGGAGCCGGTCGGCGCCTGCTCGACGACACGGCCCGCGTACATGACGACGATCTCGTCGGCGCGGGTGGCCACGACACCGAGGTCGTGGGTGACCAGGATCATCGCCATGTGCCGCTCGTGCTGGAGGTCGGCGAGCAGGTCGAGGATCTGGGCCTGGACCGTCACGTCGAGGCCGGTCGTCGGCTCGTCGGCGAGCACGAGGCGGGGGGCGCAGGCCAACGCGATGGCGATCATGACCCGCTGGCGCATGCCTCCGGAGAGCTGGTGCGGGTACCAGCGGATCCGCTCCTCGGGGGAGGGGATCCCGACCGACCGCAGCAGCTCGACGGCGGTGGCGCGGGCCTCCTTGCGGTCCATGTCGAGATGGAGGCGGAGCGACTCGGTGATCTGGCGACCGATGCGGACGACCGGGTTGAGGGCGGTCATGGGGTCCTGGAAGATCATGCTCAGCTCGGCCCCCCACACCTGGCGCAGCTCGGCAGGGGACAGCGCCGTCATGTCGTGGCCGGCGAAGCGCACGGTCCCGCTCCGCTCGACGTCACGGGTGGGGAGGAGCCCCATGATCGACCTCGACAGGACGGTCTTGCCCGAGCCCGACTCGCCGACCACGCCGAGCGTCTTGCCCCGGCCGAGCGTGAACGACACGCCGTCCACGGCGCGCACGGTGCCCTTGCTCGTGCGGAACGCCGTCCGGAGGTCCTCGACGGCGAGCAACGGCTCCGCCGTGGCGTCGGTGACGTCGGGGAAATGGAGCCGTTCGGCCTTGCGGCTGCTCCGGGCGCTCCGGCGGCTCACAGAAGGCCCTCGCGCACCTCGAAACGCTGACGGAGCCGGTCGCCGATCAGGTTGATGGACCAGAGCAGGAGGAACATGGCGAGCGCCGCCCAGACAAGGATGTACGGGTTGGAGGTGAGGTTCCCGTTGGAGGTGCCCTCGGCGATGATGCTCCCCCACGACGGGGTGGGCAGCGCCACCGACAGGCCGAGGAAGGCGAGCGACCCCTCGAGGACGATGACCCCGGCCACGGCGATGAGGCCGAAGGAGATGGCGGTCGGGAGCACGTTGGGCAGGATCTCGCGGAAGACGATCCGCCGGCTCGTGGCGCCGAGCGTCCGTGCCGCGACGACGAAGTCGCGTCCGGCGTACGAGAGGGCGGACGCGCGGATGATCCGGAACATGAGGGGGATGCTGGCAACCCCGATGATCACGGTGATCTTGGCGAGCGAGTGGCCCCAGAACGCCACGATGGCGATCACGGCCACGATCGCCGGGAAGGCGAGGATGATGAAGGACCCGGCGTTCAGTACGAGGTCGAGCCGGCCGCCCTTGTAGCCGGCGACGAGGCCGAGCGTGCCCCCGACGGCCATGCCGATGCCGACGGCGCCGAACCCGACGATGAGGGAGACCCGCGAGCCGAAGATGATGCGGCTGAGCAGGTCGCGTCCGAGGTCGTCCGTGCCGAGCAGATGGTGGAGGCTCGGCCCGGCGTTGATGGCGGCGAAGTTCCCGTGGTCGGGGTTGGGCAACGGCAGCAGGTTGGCGAAGACGGCGAGCAGGACGACGAGGCCGACCCACCCGGTGGCCAGCCAGAAGAGGGCGCCCATGGGGCGCTTGGCGGCGACGTCCGCTGCGGGGACGCCGGCGTCGGCACCGGGCACGGTCGGGGGCCCGAGCGCACCGGTCGGGGAGGACGTGACGGTGTCAGCCATCGTTCACCTCGCTTGTCACCCGCGCGCCACTCGGGGATCGACGACCGTGAAGACGAAGTCCACGGCGAACTGCAGGACGACGTAAGCCACCGCCACGACCAGCGAGATCCCTTGGACGACGAGGTAGTCGTCCTGCAGGGCCGCCTGGACGATCGAGTAGCCCAGGCCGTTCAGTGCGAAGAGGTACTCCACGATGAAGGTCCCGGCGAGGAGCGAGCCGATGTTGATGCCCGCCGTGGCCAGCAGCGTGAAGAGGGAAGGGCGCAGGGCGTGGCGCAGCATGATCGTGCGCGTGGAGAGGCCCTTGGAGCGGGCCATGGTGATGAAGTCCTGCTGCAACGTGCCGATCAGGTCCGAGCGCAGGACCCGGTAGTACACCGCGGTCGACCCGGTGGTGAGGGCGATCGACGGCAGGATCAGGTCGTGCAGGTTGGTGAGCGGGGCGCGCGAGAACGACACGAAGCCCGTTGCCGGGAAGGCGTGGAGGGCCACGGCAAAGATCGCCACGAGCACCGGGGCGATGACGAAGGGCGGCAGGGCGAGCAGGCCGAAGCTGCCCGTGGTGGCGGCGTTGTCGAGTGGGCGCCCGGGGCGCCGGGCGGTGGCGAGCGCCAGCGGGATGGCGATGGCGAACGAGATGAGCTGCGAGATGACGATCAGCTCGACGTCGATGGGAAAGGACACCGAGACGATGTGGGCCACCGACTCGTGGGTCAGGTACGACTCGCCGAGGTTGCCGTGGAAGACCTGTCCGAGCCAGGTGGCGTACTGGTCGAGCAGCGGCTTGTTCAGGCCGAGCTGCTTGAGGAGCAGCGCCTTGTTCTGGGGCGTGTCGTTGGGCCCGAGGATGGTGACGGTGGGGTCGCCTGGCAGCAGGTGGACCAGCAGGAAGACCAGGACGGAGATGACCCAGGCGACGATGACGAGCTGGACGAGGCGCTTGAGGAGGTACTTGGTCATCGGCGGGACGGCGGACGCTCAGTCCACCCAGATCTGGGTGGGGAAGAACGTCCCATTGTCGAACGGCTTCCCCTTCTGGCCGTTGGGGAGGACTGGCCCGGCGAAGTTCTGGACCCGCTGGTCACCCACCGCCGACCAGACGGTCTGCCCCAGCCACAGGTAGGGCAGGTCCTTGGCGAGGCGCTCGTTGACCGTCTTGTAGGCCTCGATCCGGACGGCCTCGTCGGTCGTGCTGCGCCCCCGGATGAGGGCCTGCTGGATCACCGGGTCGGAGTTGCGCGCGAAGTTGAGGGCGATGCCGCCGACGGGGGCCACGGTCTGCGTGGACCACCAGACGTAGTTGAGGTCGGGATCGGGCGCGGAGAAGAGCTCGAAGGTATAGGCCTCGAAGTTGCCGGTGATGGCGTTCGAGATGAGCTCGGCCTCCTCGATCTCGTTGACGGAGGTCTTCACGCCGACCTCGTCCCACATCTGCTGGATGATCTGGACCACGCGGACGTCGCGGGGATCGGGGATCGTGACCAGGTTGACGGCGAGCGGGCCGTGGACCTTGCTGTACGCCGACACGAGGGCCTTCGCCCCCTTCGGGTCGAAGGTCGGGTAACCCGTGTCGCTGTAGTACTTGGAGCCCTTGGGGAAGAGGCCGTTGGCTGGCTGGGCGAACCCGCCACCGAAGAGCTTCTGGATCTCGACCTGGTCGATGCCCTTGGCGAGCGCCTGGCGGACGCTCAGGTCGTTGGTGGGGGGCTTGATGCAGTTGAGCATGATGAAGTCCATGTCGGGCTCGCCCTGCGGGAACATCAGGCTGTCGACGACCTGGTAGGAGGGGTCCGACTTGAACCGGTCCACCGTGCCGGGGTTGCGAGACACGATGAGGTCGACGCCACCGGTCCGCAGCGTCTGCTCGCGGCTGTTGGTGTCCGGGATCGGCTTGAAGGTGATCGAGTCGAGGTAGGGGTAGCCCGGACGCCAGTAGTGCGGGTTCCGCGTGGCCGTGAAGTGCGAGTTCGGCTGCCAGACCTGGTAGACGAAGGGGCCGGTGCCGACCGGGTGGGGAGCGACGTTGGGGTTGGCCTTGACGGCGTCGAGCATCGCCTGGCCGACGACGTAGCCCGTCTGGACGGCCAGCGCGTAGGCGAAGCTCACGATCGGCTGGTTCATGGTCACGGTGACGGTGAGGGGCCCCGTCGCCTGCACCGAGGAGATGAAGTTCAGTGCTTGGCCGGTGAGCGGCGACGCGATCAGGGCGTCGAGGTTGTTCTTCACGACCGAGGCCGTGAGCGGCGAGCCGTCGTGGAAGGTGATGTTCGGCCGGAGGGTGATCGTCCACACCGTCGAGCTGGCGTTCGGCGTGACCGACTCGGCCAGGTAGGGCTGGGCGGTGCCGTCCTCGGCGATGGCGGTCAGCGGGTCGTAGACCGCGTTGGCGTAGAGGAACCCGTTGTTGTCCCAGTGGTTGCTCGGTGGGTAGAAGCCGTCGATCTCCGCGTCGGTGCCGACTGTCACCGATCCGCCTCGCCTCGCCGACCCCTTGCCGATGCCGACCGACCCTTGAGCGAAGACGTCGGCGACGTGGGCCGACGACGAGGACGTGGCGCTCTGCGAGCACGCGGCCAGCAACGTGGGCCCGCCCAGTCCGAGCGCGACCGCGCCACCTGCACTGCGCGTCAGGAACGAACGACGGCTCAACGGACTGCCCTGCGTCATGCCACTCCCCCCTTGGCTCTGCGGCTCCGTGCGCCAGCCGTCCGTCGCGCACCCCCCGGCGCTCGTCGGCTGACGACGGTCGCCGGGAGGTTACCCCCCTGGCGCCACCGGGTCGAGGCCCCCCCGGCCGCCGGCCCGACGTCGGCCGGTCGCTCCGGGGGTGCTGCCGCGCAACCGTCCGGCGCACGAGACCGGCGCACGAGACCGGCGCACGGTCCGCCGAGCCGCTCGGGACCACGCGGCCGCGCTCGCTACCATGCGCTCCATGGACCGGGCTCGAAGTGGCACGCCCACGGCGCTCGAGCCGTCGGGCTCCGCGGCCCCCGACGCGCCGAGCGCAGCTGTGCCGAGCGGGACGGGCGGGGCCACGGCGCGGCCCCCCGAGCGAGCGCCGTCGGCCGGGGACGGCGAGGACCCCGA
>JAJZJT010000221.1 GCA_021809995.1 Actinomycetes bacterium | reverse complement strand
CTCGATCTCCTCGCCGCCGCGGCCGAACACGAAGGGGTCCCCGCCCTTGAGCCGGACGACGGTGGCGGAGGTGCGGCCGTGCTCGACGAGCAGGCGGCCGATCTCGTGCTGTCGGCGATCGGCGCCGGGGGTGTCGGTGCCTGGTCGCTTTCCGACGTCGATGCACAGCGCGTCAGCGCGAACGAGGGTCAGGATGTCGGGTGTGACCAGTCGGTCGTAAAGGACGACGTCGGCGCTGCGCAACAGCTCTGCTCCCCTGAGGGTGAGCAGGCCGGGGTCACCGGGTCCGGCGCCGACCAGGTACACGGTCATAGCGCCGCGCCGCTCGTGTCGGCGTCGGGCGTACCGGCCCGAGGTTCGCCATGAGTCCCGCAGTGGCGTCGCAGGGCGCGTTCGAGGTGCCCGAACTGGTCAGGCCGGGGGACGGCGATGCGGACGGTGCCGTCCAGGCCGAAGCTGGCGCAGTCGCGCACGACGATCCCCTCGGTCAAGAGCTTCGCCCGCAGCGGTCCAGACCGGTCGACGAGGACCCATGGGCCGTGGCCGGCGCGCACGGCGAGCTCGTGCGAACGCAGAAGATCGGCCAACTGCTCTCGAAGCGCGGCGGTCTGGCTCGACCACGTGGGCAGGTCGACGGGGCGCAGCAGATCCGCAAGGGCGTCCGCCGCCGGCCCGTTGACGGACCATTCGGGCTGGCGCTGGCGGATCCGCCACATCAGGGCGTCGTCGGCGCAGAGCACGTAGCCTAGGCGCAGTCCCGGGCAGGCGAGGAGCTTCGTCAGCGACCCGACCACGACGGATCCCTGCCGGTGGTCGCCTCGGGTCCACGTGCCGGTGGCGAGGGGCCAGAAGGCCTCGTCCCACACCCCGGCCTTCGCACCCGCAGGGGCGAGCGTCCCCAGCGGATTGTTGGGGTTGGACCTCCACAGCGGCCCACCGGAGCGGGGGTACAGGGAGAAGTCGGGCTCCTCGACCGTCCCGCCGAGCACCGCTCCGGTCAGCGCGATGGCCTCTGCCCCGCCGTTGGTGAGGAGGAGGTGCTCGGGCTGCACTGCCATGGCCTCGGCGAGGACGGCGGTGGCCCGCTCGGGGTCGGGGTAGCGGCCGACGGCCCCGAGGTGGCGCTGCACGGTCGCCGTAGGGTCGGGTGCGACGGGGCAGAGGCTGGCCGACAGGTCCAGCACGGATGCCGGGTCGAGCCCCAGCTCTTCGGCAAGGCGCGCGCCGTTGCCGCCGTGGGCTCGCCGTTCGGGCGATGCGCTCGTCAACGGGCACCTCGAGCGGGGCGGTTGGTCCTCGCGCAGCACCATCGCTCCAACAGGAAGGGGCACGCGAGGGCGGCTGCAGCGACGGCGGTGACCCGGCGGGCCAGCCGCCGGGCGCGGACGATGTCTCCCGGCGCGGCGGCACGTCCCTCGCCGAGCTCCACCCGCTGCTCGACCACCTCGTCGTAGCGGTTGGTGCCGCCGAGGCGGAGACCGAGCGCGGCGGCGAACGCCGCTTCGATCACCCCGGCGTTGGGCGAGGGGTGGGCGGGGGCCTGTCGGCGCACCGCCCGCCTGATGCCCGGAGCGCTGCCCGGCGAGCACAGCGCGACGATCACCGCCGCGACCCGTGCCGGCACGAAGTTGGCGATGTCGTCGGTGCGCGCCGATGCCCAACCGAAGCGGCGGTAGCGGTCGTTTCGGTAGCCGACCATGGCGTCCAGCGTGTTCACGGCGCGGTAGGCCGCGGCCGCGACCGGTCCTCCCACTGCTGCCCACAAGAGCGGCGCCACGATGGCGTCCACGGTGTTCTCGGCCACCGACTCGACCACTGCTCGGGCGATCTCCGCCTCGTCGAGGCCGGCCGGGTCGCGCCCGACGAGTGCCGGGAGCAACCGCCGTGCCTCTTCGATGCGCCCCGCGGTGAGCGCCTCGCCGACCTCGGCGGCGCGACGGTCGAGGCTGCGAGCACCGAGCGTTACCGCCACCACCGCGACGGACAAGGCACCGTCGGCGGCGGCCCCGCACATCCGTCGGGCCCCCGCCCAAAGCAGCGCGACAGGAACAGCAGCGGCGGCGACCCCCGCCCCCAGGTGGCGAACCCCGCTCAGCCGGTGGTCGCTCCACGTCCGTCGCTCGCGTCGGGTCATGGCCCGGCCGAACCACGCCACTGGGTGCAGCCCGTCTGGCGGGTCTCCAACGAGGTGGTCCGCCGCCACGGCCGCCGCAGCCGACGCGGCCCGTAGCCGCCAGCCGGTCACCAGCGGACCCCAGCGACGAGGAGCGCTGCCGTCTCGGACACGATCACGGCCGCCCCGAGGACGTCACCGGTGAAACCTCCCAGACGTCGGCGTGCGACCCAGAGAATGGCTCCCACCGCCACCACCGCTGCTCCGACGCCCGCGGCTGCAGGAGCCCCCCCAGCCCAGATGGCGAGCGACGCGCCTGCCGCTGCCCCGGCCGACGCAGCCAGCGCAGAGCCGGCGACCCTTCCTCCGAGGAACGCCGTCGCCAGACCTCCCGTCGGTCTGGCGTAGGGGAGCACGAGCATGGCCGCCACCATGAGCGAGCGCGACACGCACCAGACGCCGACCACCAGCGCGATGTCGGGGCGCAGGGCGCCGAAGGCCGCGAAGCGCAGGAGGAGCACGGCCACCGTCGCCGCCAACCCGAAGGCACCGATGTCGGGTTCGGACATGACTTGGAGCCGGCGTTCCCGGCTCAGGTGGGGCAGCAGGCCGTCGGCGCTGTCAGCGAGCCCGTCGACGTGCAGCATCCCGGTCAGGACCAAGTCGGTGACGACGGCCAGCGCGGCGGGCACCAGCGGCCCGTGCCACCCCTTGGAGGCTGCCCACCAGACGAGGCCCACGATGGCGCCGGCTGCCGCCCCGACGAGGGGGAACCAGCGCAGGGTCGCCGGGTTGGGTGCCCGGGCGGGCCCGAAGGGGGTGAGGAACCCGAGGGCGGCGAGCACTACAGCTCCAGCGTGCGGCCGGCCACGACGAGGAGCACGCGCTCGGCGACGGCGGCCACCGTCTGGTTGAGGTGCCCGAGGGCGTCCACGAACGCTCTCCCGACGGCGGTGGCGGGGTGCACGGCCAACCCGACCTCCTCGGAGACGAGCACGGTGCTCCCCGCGCGCACCTGGAGGGCGTGGACCAGGGCAGCTGCGTCGACGTCGAGATCCGGTGCCGACGCCACCCAGGTGCCGAGGCTGTCCACCAGCACGCTCCCGTCCAGGTGCACCAGGACCGCGGGCAGCTCGGCGCTCGAGGCCAGCTCGACGGTGTTCCACGTCGTCGGCCGGCGAGCCTGGTGCGCGGCGACCCGGCGTGCCATCTCCTCGTCGGTGACCGACGCCGTCGCCACGTAGGTCACGGTCCCGCCACCGCTCGAGGCGCGCTCCGCGGCGAGCCGCTCGGCGACCGTCGACTTGCCCGAGCGGGTACCGCCGAGCACCAGGGTGACCCTTGGGTCGCGGTGGGTGCTCATCAGGCCTCCGCTCCCGGCGCCAGCACCCGAGCCCGGATGGTGTCGGCCAGCGCCGCTCCCCCCGCCGGCCGCTCGACGTCCTCGAGCAGCACGTAGTCGGCGGACAGGGTCGCCGCCAGCGACCGGGCCAGACCGAGGCGGGCGGGTCCCGTCTCGGCGTCGACGACGAGGCAGGCCACCCCGGTCGACGCCAGCTCGGCCGCGGCCGCGTCGGCCGCGGCGAGTGGGTCGGCACCACCGGCGGTGGCTCGTCCGTCGGTGACGAGCACGACCGCCGGTCGCGGCCCGCCAGGTCGCCGTGCCGCCCGCACCAGCGACGTGACCTCCTCAAGGCCGGCGGCCAGCGGCGTCCTACCGCCGGTGTGCAGCTCCGCCAGGCGAGCCCGCGCCACCTCGACCGACCCGGTCGGACGCAGGACGACCTCGGCCGACTCGCCCCTGAAGGCCACCATCGCCACCCGGTCACGGCGCCGGTAGACCTCAGCGAGGAGCGACACGACGGCGGCGCGGGCGGCTTCGAGCCTCCTGCGCCCGGCGATCGAGCCCGAGGTGTCGACGGCGACGATGACCAGCATCGCTTGGGGCTCGGCGGTCACGGTGGCCTGAAGGTCCTCTTTCGCCAGACGCTCACCAAGTCCAGGCTCCTCACCGGCGGTACGGGTGGCGTAGGACACCGCCGTGGCGACCGCGTCGACGCGCTGGCGGGGGTCACTGAGGGGCACGTGGCCGATGCGGCGCCCTCGGGCATCACCGGCGACCGTCGTGCCGTTCCCGGCTGCCCCCTGGCCCCTCGTCATGGCGCTCGGCGACCGCGGCAGCGCCAGTTGGCCGGCGTCGACCTGGACGTCAGGTGGGTCCACGGGGTCGGGGCCCGGCCCGTGCTGATCGCCCAGCGCGTCGTGGCCATCGGGTCCCCCACTGCCGTCGGGGCGTGGGTCATCGGGAAGTCCTGGACCCGGCTGCGGCGCGGTGTCAGGCTGCGCGCCTTGCTCTGTCGGCGAAACGTCGACCGCCTCTTCGGCGCCGAGCACCCCGTCTCCGAGCACCTGGTCGAGCGCCGAGGCGAGCTCGTCGGATGCGATGCCGGGCGCCTCGAAGGGGTCGCGTCGGCGGCGATGCCCGAGGACGAGCGGAGCCACCCGGCGCAGGTGCGCGGCGCCGGCGCAGCGCTCGCCGTCGAGCCCGGCCAAGGCGCCGGCGGCGCGGCACAGGGCGAGATCGGCTCGCAGGCCCTGAGCACCGACTGCCACCGCCAGGCGGGCCGCGGCCACGAGGACGGCGTCGTCGCAGAGCACCGGCCGGGCGGACGTCAAGGAGCGGCGGACCTGCTCGTCGGGTGACGGGTCGGGGGACCCCGCGGCGTCGAACGCCAGCTGGCGGCGGACGATCTCGGCCCGCAGGGCAGGGTCCTGTGGGGCCCTGACCTCGACGGCCAGGCCGAAGCGGTCGAGCAGTTGGGGGCGCAGCTCCCCCTCCTCGGGGTTCATCGACCCGACCAGGACGAACCGTGCGGGGTGGGTCTCGGAGA
>JAJZJT010000220.1 GCA_021809995.1 Actinomycetes bacterium | reverse complement strand
GGCCGGGGGCGTGCGGGGCGACGAGGCGGCACGCCGCCTCGGCGACGTCAGGCTTGACGGCGAGGAGCACGGCCTCGGCCTCGACGGGGCCCGGCGTCACCACCACCCCGGGATGGGCGTGGGCCATGCGCTCGCGGGCGGCGTCGTCGGGGTCGCAGACGGCCAGGGTGCCCGAGGAAGCCCGCCCGTGGCGGACCAGCCCGTCGACGAGGGCCGAGCCCATCTTCCCTCCGCCCATCACCAGCAGCTCGATCGCCATGCGGCACGACGCTACCAGCGGCACCCCCACCCGCCCGGTGGGGCCGACGTGGGAGCGGCGGAGCCCTCAGCGCCGCCGCTGGGCCGGGGGGCGGCGGCGGAACCGGCTGGCGAACCCGAGCGACATCGCCGTCGGGAAGCACTCGTCGACCACGGCCAGGGACGCGCCGGCGATGCGGTCGAGCTCGTCGTCGTCGACCCGCTCCACCGGCACCCTGCCCACCAGGTAGAGCGCGTCCTCGGCACCGATGGCGAACCCCATCCCCCACAGGTCCGCGCCCTTGCGCAGGAGGTACTCGTACGTCTCGGCGACGTGCTCCTCGGGTGCCGGCATGAGCTGGACCTCGTGGCGGAGCGTCCGCTGGTGCAGCGTGAGCCACACCGTGACGACGTCCTTCTCCTCGCCGCGGAACCGCAGGACCCAACGGGGCGCTCCGGTGGCCGGGTCGCCGGCCTCGACTCGCTCGGCGGCCACCAGGGCGGTGCCCTCGGCCGACGTCCGTGCCACCCACCGGTCGACGACGTCGCAGACCTCGGCGCGCTCGGCGTCGCCGAGCACACCGGCCCACCGGTCGGTCACCGGCACTCCACGAGGTGACCGGCCGTGAGCTCCTCGTAGATCTCCCGCAGGAGGACCGCCGCCCGGGCCCACGTGTAGCGGCGGGCCCGGATGACGGCGTGGCTGCCGAGGCGCTCGGCGAGAAGCGGCTCGGCGATGATCTGACGGACCCATGCGGCGAACGCCTCCGGGGTCGGGTCCTCGACGAGGTAGCCCGTCCGCCCGTGGTCGATGAGGGTCTGGAGCCCGCCCACCTCGGAGGCGACGACCGGCGTCCCGCACGCCGCGGCCTCGAGCGCCACGAGCCCGAACGACTCGGACCGGCTCGGCACCAGGCACACGTCGGCAGCCCGGTAGAAGGTCGACAGCAGCTCGTGGGGCTGGGGCGGGACGAAGGTCACGGCCTCGACGAGCCCGAGGGACTCGACGAGCCCGTGGAGTCGGGCCAGCTCGTCCACCCCGTGGGGGCCGCTCGGGCCGCCCACCACCACGAGGCGGGCGTCGGCGTGGTCGCCGTGCAGCGCGTCGAGGGTCCGCACCGCCACCTCGACGCCCTTCAGGGGCTGGATCCGGCCGACGAAGAGGAGGAGCGGACCGTCCTCGGGGACGCCGATGGCCCGGCGGGCCCGCGGCCGGTACCCGGGGCCGAAGAAGGCGTGGTCCACACCGGGAGCGACGATGCGGGTGCGGGTGGCGTCCGCGTGGTAGAGGTGCGTGATCTGCTCCGCTTCGACCGAGCACGACGCCAGGACGGTGTCCGAGCAGTGGATCACCTCGGCCTCGGCCTCGGCGCGACGCACGAAGGCGTCGTGCTCGACCTCCTCGGGGCTGGCCTCCGCCTTCACCCGGTCGAGCGTGTGGAAGGTCGACACCAGGGGCAGCGAGAACCGGTGCTTGACGGCGTGGCCGGCGACGCCGCTCAGCCAGTAGTTGGCGTGGAGCGCGTCGAAGGGGAGGTCGGCACCGAGCGACTCGACCAACTTGCCGACCCCGTCGGCGAACTCGTCGACGTAGGCGGGGAGCTCCTCTTTCGCCACCGGCTCGGGCGGGCCCGCCGGGACGTGGTGGACCCGGAAGCCGGGCTCGACGGTCCCGGTGGGAGGAAGCTCGTCGGACCACGCACGCGTGAACACGTCGCACTCCACCCCGGCGCGCGCGAGCGCGGAGGTCAGCTCGCGCACGTAGACGTTCATGCCGCCTCCGTCGCCGGTCCCCGGCTGGGCGAGCGGTGAGGTGTGCATCGACAGGACTGCGAGGCGCCTCATGCGCCGCCGAGCCTATCGGGGCGGCCGGATCACTCCGCGGCGGACCTCGGCGCCCGAGGCGTCGGGGTGTCGCGCAACGTCGTGATCGCGCGCTCCGAAGCACCGGCCCCGCGCGCGTCGCCTCCACTGTCTCCGCTGGTCGAACGGGGTTTCTCACCTTTGGTCGCACCACCCGTCCCGCCTGAGGCGGCGCGCTCGCCCGGGCGCTCGTCGGACGGGGCGGCCACCGGGCCGCCGGTCGCATGGCCCGGCGGGTCGTTCTCGTGGCGGAACGAGAGGTAGATGCGCAGGAGCACCTGCTTCTGGTCCTCGGAGAGGTGCCGGTCGGAGAGGATGTAACGGGCGAGGTCGGTCTCACCGTCGGGGCGTTCGAGGATGCCGGCTTGCACGTAGAGCGTCTCGGCCGAGATCCGGAGCGCCTTGGCGATCTGCTGGAGGATCTCGGCGGACGGCCGCCGCAGGCCGCGCTCGATCTGGCTCAGGTAGGGGTTCGACACGCCCGCCAGCTCGGAGAGGCGCCGGAGCGAGAGCCGGGCCGTGTTGCGCTGCTCGCGGATGAAGGCACCGAGCTCGTTCACCCGGTCGGGCAGGTCGCGGACGAACGGAGCTCCCTCGCCGTGGCCGCCGCCCGGGCCCGCCGTCACCGGGACGCCGCTCCGGGCGCCCCTCCCCCGGCTCGCCGCCCCCGTCCTCGGGACGACCGGGCCCGTGTCACGACAGCAGGCCCTCGACGGAGGCGGCCCCGGACTTGTACCGGGCCACCAGCTCGGCCTGCAGGGTGTCGATGCGCTCGTGGAGGCCCCGGCGCTCGGACGACACGCGCTTCTCGATGGCAGCCAGCTCGGAGACGAGCGTCTGGAGCTGCTCGGCCGAGCGCCCGGCGAGGTCCGTCATCTCGTCGCCGTCGAGGACGGCGTCGACCTCGGCGGTCAGGTCGCCGAGGGCCATGTCGGGGGCGAGCAGCATGGGGAGCCGCCCCGGTCCCTCGGGACGCCCCGGGCCGGCCGACAGGATCCCGGGGAGCTCTCCGACCACGCCGGCGAGGTCGGGCTGGTCGCCGCCCGCATGGGCGAGATAGGCGTGCACGATGTCGAGCCGCCCCTGGGTGACCCGGCGCAGGTACGAGAGCGCGACCTCGGCCTCCTGGCACTCGGACCGCATGGACCGGATCTCCTCGAGCGACTTGTCGGCGACCCCGTCGAGGTAGGTGTCGGTGAGGATGTGATCGAGCTCAGACCGCAGGCTGCCCATCGGCTCCGAGCCTACTCTCCTCGGCGCACCCCTCACAGCGTGTGACAGTGGGGTGGCTGGCGAGGACGTCGTCGTCGAGAGGGCGACGGCACACCTCGCACGTCCCGTAGGTGCCTGCGTCGAGACGGGCGAGGGCGGCCTCGACGTCGCCGAGCACGGTGTCGACGGCGTCGAGCTCGGCCGTGGTGGCAGCCAGGCTGTCGGCGGCCGACACGGGCTCGGGGCCATCGGCCCCATCGCCGTGCGGCAGCGCCTCGGGCGCGCCCCCTGTCGGCTGGGAGCCCCCTGTCGGCTGGGAGCCCCCTATCGGCTGGGAGCCCCCTGTCGGCTGGGAGCCGGCCGGGCTGGAAGGCACGGGCATGCTGTCCACCCGCGCATGGTAGGCGCCCCGGGGCACAGCGGGCGAGCGCAGGGAGCCCCGGGGCACAGCGGGCGAGCGCAGGGGGTGGTCCCGCCACCGTAGGGTTTGGGTGTGGACACCGCCGCCTCGCGCCCCCTCGCCACGCTCGTCGGCGCCGAGCGGGCCGTGCCGTGCCTCGACGGCTCCGAGCGACGTGCGGTCGACCTCGACCAGGCGGCCTCCACCCAGGCGCACCCGGCCGTGGTCGAGCGAGTCACCGACTTCCTCCCGTGGTACTCGAGCGTGCACCGCGGCGCCGGCTACCGCTCTCGCCGCTCGACCGCCGCCTACGAGGAGGCCCGCCGGGCCATCCTCGCCTTCACCGGTCGTGACCCCGACGGCGCCGACATCGCCATCGTGTGCCGCAACACGACCGAGGCCCTCAACCACCTCGCCTACCGCCTGCGCCTCGCCCCGACCGACGTGGTGGTGACCACCGTGGTCGAGCACCACGCCAACCTGTTGCCGTGGGGACGCGTGGCGACCCGGCGCTACGTCGAGTGCGGACCGGAGGGCACCTTCGACGTCGACGCGGTGGTCGCCGCCCTCGACCAGCGGCCGGCGCCCGCCCTGCTGGCAGTGACCGGCGCCTCGAACGTGTCCGGGTGGCTGCCCCCGCTCGACGCCGTGATCGCCGCGGCGCACGCCCGTGGCGTCCCGGTGGTGGTCGACGGCGCCCAGCTCGCCCCCCACCGCCCGCTGCCGAAGGAGGCCGACTACCTCGCCTTCAGCGGTCACAAGCTCTACGCGCCCTTCGGTGCCGGGGCCCTCGTCGGCCCCCGTTCGGCGTTCGAGACGGGCGACCCGTTCCTGGTCGGAGGCGGGGCCGTCGACCTCGTGGGGCTCGACGAGGTGCTGTGGACGGCCCCACCCGAGCGGGAGGAGGCCGGCTCGCCCAACGTCGTCGGGGCGGTGGCGCTCCACGCCGCCGTCGACGTCCTCGCCGACGTCGGCTGGGACGCGGTGGTCGCCCACGAGCGCGCCCTCGCCCGGCAGCTGCGCGACGGGCTGGCCGCCATCGACGGCGTGCGGCTCCTCGGTCCCGGGACCGGCGTCGACCCCGAGCGCCTGCTGCCGGTCGTCGCCTTCACCGTCGACGGCCTCCACCACTCCCTCGTGGCCGCTCGCCTCAGCGCCGAGCACGGGATCGCCGTGCGCCACGGGTGCTTCTGCGCCCACCCCTACGTCGCGCGCCTCCTCGGTATGGACCGGGCCGCCGTCGACCGGTACCGGGCCGAGCTGGCCGCCGGCGACCGGCGCAACGCGCCCGGGGCGGTCCGGGCCAGCGC
>JAJZJT010000219.1 GCA_021809995.1 Actinomycetes bacterium | reverse complement strand
GGCCATCTCCGGCCGCCCGCCCGACCTGCTCCACCCGCCCCCCGGGTGCAGGTTCGCCCCGCGCTGCCCCTACGTCCAGCCCAAGTGCCTCGAGCACGAGCCCCCACTGCGCAGCGCCGGAGCACCCGATCACCTCTTCGCCTGTTGGTACCCGCTCGTCGACGGGGCGCCGAGCGTGCCCGTCGACGGCCCGCACGGCACGGCGACGGCGAAGCTCGCCCCGGTCGCAGGCTCCCACGCCGCCGCCGCCGCACCACCACCCGCCTCGCCGGCGCCGGCACGTCCCCCGGAGGTCACCCCGTCATGACGAAACCGGTCGGCCTCGCCGCCTCGGCGGCTCCCGAAGGCTCGTCGGCGTCCGCCGGCACGGCGGCGTTGCTCCAGGTCGAGGACCTCGTGGTCGAGTTCCGGACGGGGCGCAACCGCGTCCAGGCCGTCTCGGGGGTGAGCTTCTCGGTGGCACCCGGCGAGACGCTCGGGCTGGTGGGTGAGTCGGGCTGCGGCAAGTCGACCACCGGCCGCGCCATCGTCCAAGTCGAGCGGCCGACCTCCGGTGCCGTGCGCTTCGAGGGGCGCGACCTCACCCGGCTCCGCTCGGCGGAGCTGCGTCGGGTCCGCACCAAGCTCCAGATGATCTTCCAAGACCCCATCTCGTCGCTCAACCCTCGCCGCCGCGTCCGCGACATCGTCGCCGAGCCGCTGGCCATCTGGGGACGGGGGACGCCCGAGGAGCGACGCCAGCAGGCGGACGCCATGCTCGAGTCGGTCGGCATCGACCCGCTCGCCGCCGGGGACCGCCGGCCCCTCGAGTTCTCGGGCGGGCAGTGCCAGCGCATCAGCATCGCCCGTGCCCTGATGGCCGATCCGTCGATGCTCATCTGCGACGAGCCGGTCTCGGCCCTCGACGTGTCGGTGCAGGCCCAGATCGTCAACCTGCTCGCCGATCTCCGGCAGCGCTTCGGGCTGACCATGGTCTTCATCGCCCACGACCTCGCCGTGGTGAAGAACGTGAGCGACCGGGTGGCCGTGATGTACCTCGGCAAGCTGGTCGAGCTGGCCCCGTCCGACGCGCTCTACGCCACACCGGCCCACCCCTATACCGAGGCCCTGCTGGCGTCGATCCCCGAACCGGACCCGTCGGCCACCCGGCACCACCGGGCGCTCGCCGGCGAGCTCCCCTCGCCGCTGGACCCGCCCTCGGGGTGCCGGTTCCGGACCCGCTGCCCGTACGCACAGCCCGTCTGCGCGGCCGAGGAGCCTCCGCTCACCGAGGTCCGGCCCGGGCACCGGGTCGCCTGCCACTTCCCACTGGCCGCGTCGGCGGCGAGCTGAGCATCCTTCGGCACGTACCGGACGCCAGGGCCACACGGCGCGCCGGTGCCGGCCCGATGCACCTCCCTCACCGTCCGCGTCGGGTGCTGACGGCGCGCGGCCTCGCTGGGCCGCTCACGCAGCGGCCACCGGCGGGGGCCGCCTCCTTCACTCGGCCGGCGGGGCCTCCGCGCTCGGCCCGTCCCCGCCGGGCTCGCCGGGCTCGCCGGACTCGCCGGACTCGGGCTCAGCGCCCTCGCCGGGCTCGGGCGTGCCGTGCTCCGTGACGTAGTCGGCCCACGCCGCCTGGGCCTCGGTCTCCGGGGTGAACTCCGCCTCGGCGTAGTCGAAGGGGCCGATGTAATTGCCCTCCTCGTCGTAGGCGTGCTCGCCGAAGGCCTCGCGGTACTCCTCCGACACCTCGCCGCCCTCGGCGGCCTGCTTGATCGACAGGCTGATCCGGCGCCGTTGGAGGTCGATGTCGATGATCTTGACCCAGAGCTCCTCGCCCGGGCTCACCACCTGTTCGGGGAGGTCGACGTGGTGCACCGCCATCTCCGAGATGTGGACCAGGCCTTCGATGCCGTCACCGACCTGCACGAAGGCCCCGAAGGGGACGAGCTTGGTGATCCGCCCGTAGACGAGCTCCCCGACCTGGTGGGTGTCGGCGAACTCCTGCCACGGGTCCGCCTGCGTCGCCTTGAGCGACAGGCTGATCCGCTCCTTGGACAGGTCCACGTCGAGGACCTCGACCTCGATCTCGTCGCCGACCGAGACCACCGAGGACGGGTGGTCCACGTGCTTCCACGACAGCTCGGAGACGTGCACGAGGCCGTCCATCCCGCCGAGGTCGACGAACGCACCGAAGTTGACCACCGACGACACCACACCACGACGGCGCTCGCCCGGCTTCAGGTTGACGAGGAACTCGCCGCGCTGCTCCTTCTGGGTCTCCTCGAGCCAGGCCCGTCGGGAGAGGACCACGTTGTTGCGGTTGCGGTCGAGCTCGATGATCTTCGCCTCGATCGTGCGCCCCACGTACGGCTGCAGCTCGCGGACCCGGCGCAGCTCGACCAGGGACGCGGGGAGGAAGCCCCGGAGCCCGATGTCGACGATCAGGCCGCCCTTGACCACCTCGATGACCGGACCGCTGACCACCTGGTCGGCTTCCTTGAGCTTCTCGATGGTCCCCCAGGCCCGCTCGTACTGGGCACGCTTCTTCGACAGGATGAGCCGGCCGTCCTTGTCCTCCTTCTGGAGGACGAGCGCCTCGACCTCGTCACCGAGGGAGACGACCTCGGACGGGTCGACGTCGTTGCGGATCGACAGCTCGCGCACCGGGATGACGCCCTCGGACTTGAACCCGATGTCGAGGAGCACCTCGTCACGGTCGATCTTCACGACGGTGCCCTCGACGAGGTCCCCGTCGTCGAACTCGACGATGGTGCCCACCATGGCGTCCTCGAGCGAGGCGCCCCCGAGGTCGTCCTCGGTGATCGGGCGCGGCACGTAGCGGCCCTCGGCGTCGAAGTGGCCCATCGCCTCGGACGACAGGACTGCGGTGGCCGAGGTGGCGGAGTTCTCTTCGGGCATGGGGGTGAGGTCGCTCGCTTTCCGGACGGGAGCCCGGCCTCGACGGGCCCGGGCACTGCAGGGCCGCAGGGGCGCGGCCGCTCCATGCTAGCCGCGCCGGGCTCCGCGTCCGCACGTCGTGCCGGCGGCGCTCCGTCCCGGGGCCTCCGAGGGCCCGGCTGCGTCCGCGCTCCCCGTTTCAGCCCCCCTTCGCCTCGGCCCACGAGCTGCCGAAGGCCATCGCCACCCGGAGCGGCACCGACAGTTCCGCCGCGCCGACCAGCGCCTCCTCGGTCAGCGTGGCGACCTCGTCGGCCTCGTCGGGCTCGACGTCGACCAGCACCTCGTCGTGGACCTGCAGCACGAGGTCCGAGCGGTGCCCGCCGGCCTCGAGCCCGGCGTCGAGGCGGTCGAGCGCCACCTTGAAGAGGTCGGCCGCGAGCCCCTGGATGCCCGCGTTCATCGCCTGGCGACGAGCCGCCTCACGCAGCTGCCGGTTCGACGAGTGGAGGTCGGGCAGCGGCCGTCGCCGACCGAACACCGTCGTCGTGTACCCGGTCCGCTCGGCCTCGGCCACCGTCCGCTCCATGTGCGACTGCACGGCCGGGAACGCCTCGAAGAAGGACAGGAGGATCGCCTGCGCCTCGTCGACGGGCACGTTCAGGCGCTGGGCGAGCCCGAAAGCCTCCATGCCGTAGGCGAGCCCGTAGGAGACCATCTTGGCGGTGCTGCGCTGCGCGGGGGTCACCTCGTCACGGGGCACGCCGAAGACCCTGGCCGCCACGGTGCGGTGGATGTCCTCGCCGGCGGCGAAGGCCGCCGTCAGACCGGGGTCCCCCGAGAGGTGGGCGATGGCGCGCAGCTCGATCTGGTCGTAGTCGGCGACCAGCAGGCGCCGCCCGGGCGAGGGCACGAACGCCTCGCGGAACCGCCGGCCCTCGGGCGTGCGCACGGGGATGTTGTGGAGGTTGGGCCGGTCCGATGAAAGCCGCCCCGTCCGGGCCACGGTCTGGCGGAACGTGGCGTGGATCCGACCGTCGTCGGCGACCTCGGCGGCGAGGTTGGTGCCGTACGTCGAGCGGAGCTTGTCGGCCTCGCGGTACCGGAGCAGGAGGCCCACCACCGGGTGCTGGTCGCGAAGCTGCTCGAGGGTCCGGGCGTCGGTCGAGTAGCCCGTCTTCGTGCGTCGTCCCGGCCGGAGGCCGAGCTTGCCGTAGAGCACGTCGCGCAGCTGGGGCACCGAATTGACGTTGAACTCGACGCCCACCTCGTGCTGGATCCGTGCTTCGAGCTCCCCGCACTCGGCCGCCAGCTCGTCGGCGATGGCCGTGAGGACGTGGCGATCCACGCAGATGCCCGTCACCTCCATGCGAGCGAGGACGCGCACGAGCGGGCGCTCGACGTCGTCGTGGAGCTCCGTCATGCCTCGCTCGGCGAGCGCCGCGGTGAGCGGATGGCGCAGCCGGGCGAGGGCACCGGCCTCCCGTGCCGCGTCGACGAGCCAGGCGGGCAGGCCCCCGGCGGCGAGGGCACCGGTCTCCGCTGCGCCCTCGTCCTCGAAGGCGGGCCCGGACCCGAGGTCGAGGGCCTCCTGGCCGCCTCCTGCCGGAGCCTCGGCGATGGGTACGCCCAGCCAGGTGCGAGCGAGGTCGGCGAGCCGGTACCGGTCGACCGACGGGTCGAGGAGGTACGCCGCCACGGCCGTGTCCATGACGAGCGACCGCACGTCGACCCCTACGGGCAGCAGCGAGCGCATCACCTCCTTGGCGTCGTGGGCGACGACGCCGACGCCGCCGCCGAACGCGGCGGCGAGGGGACCGGTCGCCATCTCCAAGGCGTCTCCCCGAAGGGCGGTGACCGGGCAGGCGGGCTGGTCGGGGTCGCTCGCCTCGGCCGTGAGCAGGAGGGCGGCAAGGGCCGATCGCCCCGGGTCGCCCGACCAGCGGGCCACGAGCGCCACGTTGCCCGTCGTCTGACGGGCTCGGGCGACCACCGCCTCGATGTCCGCGGCGGCGCTGCCGGCGGTCGAAGCCTCGACCTCGGGCCGAGCCGCCCAGGCCGGCGGCGCCGTGCCGGGCTCATCGGCACCGAGCAGGTCGTCGCCGGCCCGTCCGTCGCCGAGCAGGCCGTCGCGCAGCAGTGA
>JAJZJT010000218.1 GCA_021809995.1 Actinomycetes bacterium | reverse complement strand
CGTCGGCACGCCGACCACGCGCTGGCGCGGCGCGCACGACGGTGCCTCTCGGGCAACGGCGGCGGCGAGACCCGGCCTCGGCGGTCAGGTCCGGAGGCCGTAGCGAGGGCGGAGGTGGTCGGGGATATCTGCGCGACTGGGGTTCTTCTTGTCCCGGTCGGAGAGGACCGGGTCCGCCACCCCCCAGTCGGCGGCGATGTCCAGGTCGTCCCAGGCGACGCCCAGCTCGTCGGCGGGGTTGTGGTAGTTGTCGACCAGGTACGACAGGAGCAGGTCGGTGTGCGAGGCGAACCCGTGGGCGACGCCGGGGGGGATGAACAGCCCCTGCTCGACGTCACCGTCGAGGTCGATGTGCATCGTCTCCCCGTCGGTCGGTGATCCGAGCCGCAGGTCGTGGAGCACGACCCGGGCCTTCCCTCGCAGGAGGTACCAGTAGTCGGCCTGGTGGACGTGGTAGTGCAGCCCGACCACCGCACCGGCCCGCTTCTCGGAGCGGTTCCCCTGCACCATCTCCCTCGCGAAGGGGAGCCACGAGCGCCGGTAGGTCTCGACGAACCGGCCGCGGTCATCCCCGTGGACCTCGGGTTGGACGAGCACGACGCCGATGATCTTCTCGGCGTGCACGATCTCGGGCATCGACTGACCTCCTAGGAATTGACGTGACTTGTGGTCTGCGCCGCATGTCCAGCACGCGACCTGGTCGTCGGGCGGTCGCTCGGCCCGACGTGCTCCGCCCTCCACCACTCCACCAACCGGCGCAGCCCGTCCTCGAGGTCGACCTTCGCCTCGAAGCCGAGTCGATCGGCGGCGCGGGACGTGTCGGCCAGCCGGCGCGGGACGGCGGGGAGCCCCCGGTCGGGGCCGTGCTCGGGGACGAGGTCGGAACCCATCACCCGGAGCAGCAGGTTGGCCAGCTCGATGAGGCTCACCTCAGTCCCGCTGGCCACGTTGAAGACGTCGTCGACGACGTCCGACTGGGCGGCGAGGATGTTCGCACGGGCGACGTCCCCGACGTAGACGAAGTCCATCGTCTGCGTTCCCGCGCCGTGGATCAGTGGAGGGAGGCCCTGCTCGATGCGCTCGATCCAGCGGCTCAGGACCTCGGTGTAGGCCCCGTAGGTGTCCATCCGAGGGCCGTAGATGTTGAAGTAGCGCAACGCGACGTACGGCAGGCCGTGGACGTCGTTGAAGCTCCTCAGGAGCTGCTCGAGGAACACCTTCGTCCCGCCGTAGAGGGTGCGGTTGCCGTAGGGATGGTGCCGCTCGTCGGTCGGAAAGACCTCCGCTGCCCCGTAGACCGATGCGGTCGAGGCCACGACCACCTTCTGCACGCCGGCCTTCAGGGCGGCCTCGACCACGCAGAACGACCCGTCCACCATGACGTGCATGGCGGCCGCCGGATCCTCGGCGCACTGCTTGATCTTGATGCCCGCCTGGTGGAAGACGTAGTCGATGCCATCCATCAGCGTGGCCATGAGCGACCGGTCCGCGACGTCGCCTTCGACGACGGTGACCCGACCGCTCGCCCGGGCGGAGGCGAGGTTCTCCCAGCGCCCACGAGCGAAGTTGTCGACCACGACGATCTCGCCCACGTCGAGGTCCACGAGCTGGTCTGCCAACGTGGAGCCCACGAGGCCGGCCCCACCCGTAATGAGCACTCGGCTCTCTCTCACGGTCCCAATCCCTCCCGTTCCCGCGGGCCGCCCCTCGGCCTCGGCGCTTCCGTCGTGTCCGCCAGCCGCTGCTGTGCGTCGCCCCCGGTCACACGGAGGAACCGTCCGCCCCTACGGTTGGTAGCGCACTATAGGTATGGTCGCTCTCTGCATGTCAAGTGAATTGCCGTACAAACTTTCCCGTCGGGCCGTTCGCCAGGGCCGCGGCGTGTCTCGGAAGGGAAGATCCCCACTTCTGGGGAGGGCGGCTGCCCTGATCAGTCAGTAACCTCTCCAACGTTGGGCACCGGACCCAACGAACTGTCGAGCGCTGGTTGGTGATGGGTGCGGGGGTGCTCGGCGGTGCGGGGCGACCAAGAAGGAGGAGCGGTGGAGACAAACGGGGGATCAGCCGACAACAAGGGCGGTTCGACCGACGCCGGCGCACGGGGTGAGGAACGCATCGCCGTGGTCGTCACCGCGTACAACGTGGCCGCCACACTGATCCCCACGCTCGACCGCATCCCGCAGTCGTTCCGCGAGCGGGTCGCCGCCGTGGTCGTCTGTGACGACGCGAGCAGCGACCGGACCTTTGAGCTGGCCACGGAGTACGGGGAGACGGGAGACCTCCCCATCACGATCATCCGCAACGCGAAGAACCGCGGGTACGGAGGGAACCAGAAGGCCGGGTACCGCTGGGCCATCGACCACGACATCGACATCGTCGTGATGCTCCACGGCGACGGGCAGTACGCCCCTGAGATCATCGAGGACATCGTCGCCCCCCTCGAGGCGGGCCAGTGCGATGCGGTGTTCGGCTCCCGCATGATGGTGCCCGGCGCAGCTCGCATGGGCGGCATGCCGCTCTACAAGTACGTGGGCAACCGCATCCTCACCGAGTACGAGAACGCCGTCGTGGGCCTGGACCTGACCGAGTGGCACAGCGGGTACCGGGCGTACCGGGTGAGCGCGCTCGAGGAGATCCCCTTCGAGTCGAACTCAGAGGGCTTCGACTTCGACACCGAGATCATCGTGCAACTGCACGAAGCGGGGAAGACGATCACCGAGATCCCGATCCCCACCTACTACGGCGACGAGATCTGTTACGTCAACGGCATGAAGTACGCCAAGGACGTCGTCCTCTACTCCACTCGTTACCGTGCGCACAAGATGGGGTTCGGCTCGGGCGAGCTGGCGTTCGCCGACCAGGGGTACAACCGGAAGCTCCTCAGCGTCTCCTCGCATCTGAAGATCCTCGACGTGATCGGGGAGCGGAAGGCCGGGGAGAAGCCGAAGAAGATCCTCGACCTCGGTTGCTCGCAAGGCCGGTTCGGCGAGATGCTGCGCCTGCAGGGCCACACGGTCATCGGAGTGGACGCCGAGAAGGTCGACGGGGTGGCCGAGCGCCTCGACAGGTTCGTGGAGGCCGACCTCAACGAGGGCCTCCCCGCCGAGGTGGGTCGCGACTTCGACGTCGTGGTCGCAGCCGACGTGTTCGGGCACCTGGCCAAACCGGAGCAGCTGCTCTCCGAGCTCGTCGGTGTCCTCGCCCCGAGGGGCGTGATCATCGCCACCGTCCCGAACATCGCGCACTGGTACCCCCGGTTCCGTATGGCCACGGGCACCTTCGACTACGACGTCCGAGGTGTGTTCGACGCCGGGCACATGCGCTTCTTCACCGACAAGAGCTTCGCTCGCATGGCGCAACGTGCGGGAACGCGTGTGCGGCGCGTGTCCAACTCCGGGCTCCCGCTCGAGGTCGCGAAGCGGGGCGGGCCGGTTCCCTCCAAGGTCCTCAGGACCGTAGGCGCGCTCGACCGGCTGGGCCTGGCCGTGCTGCCGAAGCTCTTCTCGTACCAGTACGTCTTCGAGCTGGAGCCGGCTTGACCTGCGCCCGGAGGGCGCCATGGCCCCACTCGAACAACGCCGTCCTCGGTCCAGCGCGAACAAGGAGTGGTCAGACCAAGGCGTGCGCACGATGAGCGCGCCTTCGACTAGCACGAAGGTGATGGTGACCGGCGCGCGCGGCCAGCTCGGGACGGACCTGGTCGACGCCCTGCAGGGAAAGGTCCCGGTCGCCGGTCTGGAGGGCGATCCGCGTACCGGGAACCTGGGCAGGCGCGTGCCAGTCGAGGTCGTCGCCACGGACCTTCCCGAGCTCGACATCACCGACCGGGACGCGGTGCTCTCCTTCGTCGACGACGCTCGGCCCGACGTCGTCATCCACGGTGCCGCCTTCACCGCGGTCGACGTGTGCGAGGCACAGCCCGGCACGGCCTTTGCCGTCAACGCGCTGGGAACCCGCCACATCGCCGAGGCGGCAGCGAGGACAGGCGCGCACCTGTGCTACATCTCCACCGACTACGTCTTCGACGGCACGTCGCCGCGCCCGTACGTCGAGTGGGACCGTCCCAACCCGGTGTCGGTGTACGGGCGATCCAAGCACGCCGGGGAGATCGAGGTGCTGAACGCCTGTCCCGGGGCGACGGTCGTGCGCATCTCGTGGGTATCCGGCTTCCACGGGACGAACATCGTGAAGACGATCCTCCGGCTGGCCTCGGAGCCGGGGACGCTCCGCTTCGTCGACGACCAGGTCGGCTGCCCGACCTTCACCGCGGACCTCGTGGGTGTGCTGGCCGACCTGACGGCCGAGCGCCGACCCGGTCTCTTCCACGTGACGAACCAGGGCGTGACGTCGTGGTTCGACTTCGCCCGGGGCGTCCTGAAGGCGTCTGGCGACGATCCGGGCCGGGTGGAGCCGATGGCGACGGCGGACCAGCGTCCGCCGAGGCCGGCGCAGCGCCCCACCAACTCGGCCCTCGCCAACATGGCGCTCGAGCTGTCGGGGCTGCCTCTCCTGCCAACCTGGGAGGACGGCCTCGGCCGACTGGTGGCCGCCCTCACCGCCCACGTGGGCGACACGTAGCCGGACCGCCGCGCGTCCAGCCGGGGCCCGGCCGTGCCCCGGCTGGCCGACGAACGCTCGTGCCCGGCACCCATGCGACCCGCCCCGGGGGCCCCAGGTGTCCCGGCGGGCGGTGGGCGTGGCTTCAGCTTCAACCGGTCGACGAGGTGGGCGCTGCCGGCAGGCGCCCACCGACGAAGTGGCCACCGGCCATCTGCAGGCGCCCCACCTTCGCGACCTCCGGGAGGACACGCTCGGCGAGCCACTGGCCCGCGGCCGGCGTGGGCACGATGTGGACACCGTCGCCGTCGCGGATCTGGACCCCGTCGAGCGACGTGGCGAAGTGCCCGCCGGGGCACAACAGCGCGCCGAAGTCGTCGACGGTCACCGTGCGGGGGAACTCGGCCGCCACCTGGCGCAGGATCGTGTTGTAGCGCTCGAGGCGGGCCGGGGAGTCCTCGGGCCACGGCTGGCC
>JAJZJT010000217.1 GCA_021809995.1 Actinomycetes bacterium | reverse complement strand
GAGCGGGCCCACGATGCCGGAGGAAGCGAGGTTGCCGATGATGACGTTCGGTGGCTGGGTCACGTTGATGAACTGCGGAAGGTGGTAGAAGCGCATCCCTTCGCCGAGCACCGGGCTCAGGTGCCAGACGGACACGGCCTTGGACAGCTGACGCAGCCGGATCGAGACCGTGTTGAACTTGGGGTTGACGACGAACTGGGTCGAGAAGCTGTAGTAGAGGAGCAGCCCGAGCGGGATGATGCCGAGGAGGAGCAGCTTCGATCGCCGCCGGACCTCGGGGTTCATCAGCACGAAGAGCACGATGGCGCCGCAGAGGACCACCCACGACTGACGCGACTGCGACGCGAGCAACCCGCCCAGGCACAGCCACTTCGCGATCCGGGCCTGCCGGCGGCTGACCCCGGTCCACGGCGGGTTCACCTGGGCCACCACGACTGCCACCCACATCATGGCGCCGACGGCGTTCTTCTGGTACAGGCCCCACTGTGCCGCCTTGAAGTGCAGCTTCACTGCGTGCTCCATGGCGATGACGGCGATGACCGACGCACCGAGCAGGTAGAGGCGGAACGCCTGCCGGGCCCTCCCGTGTCGAGCCACGACCCATCCGACGAGGACGCTCCCGCCGAGGTACGAGAGCCGGTGGAACCACTCCACGACGTCGTAGCGGTTGGTGTGGGCCGCCACCACCACGATGAGGGTGGCCTCGTAGACGACGATGCCCTTCAGGAAGGCACGCAGGTGGCGGGCTTCGCTCCACCTGACGTGCAGGAGGCAGACCAGGGCTCCGAGGAACACGAGCAGGTCGGCCGCGGAGAGGTTGGTGCTGGCGCCGCCTACCCGCTGCAACAGGAAGACTCCCGGGAGCGCGATCACCGCGAGCAGGACGGGGTCGGCGGCGAAGACGCCGAGCAGGAGGACGAGGGCGGCAAGCGCCAGCCCGATCTTGCGGTCCTGGACGGCGTAGATCGCGATCCCCGCCGTCACCAGGACGAGCGCAGCCCACCCGGTCGCCGCCACGAGCGCGCGGCGCACCGAGCTCGCGTCCAGCCACGGGCGGGAACCCCGCAGCCGTTCGACCAGCTGCTCAGCGCCCCTCGACGACAGTGCTGACATTGGTCTCCCAGTTGGAGCCGCCCGACGGCGGTCCGTCCCCACGCGAGGTCCGACGTCGACCGACATCGCCACGGACACTCTCTCGACCAGCAGGATGGTAGCGGCCACACTGGCGGCTGCCCGGCCTCCCCCACCTCCCTCGGTCCCGACTGCGCCGATCCGACCCCGCTGCCGCCCGGGCCGACGGGTCGAACGACGGCGCCAGGGCGCCGTGCCGGAGACCCCACCGGTACACTCCGCCCATGGACGCGCGCTCGCTGCCTGCGCCTCCGGGGCAGCACGCGTCGCCGTCCGGACCTCGTCCACCCTCCTCGAGGTGCGTGGTCGTCTGCTCGCTCGAGCCCACGGGGCCGACCCGTCGGCGGATCCAGATCCTGGTCGACGAGCTCGTCGCCCTCGACCCTTCGCTCCGGGTGCTCTTCGTCGAGCCGGCGGTCGACGTCCCTCAGCGGCTGGCCCGCCGCCAGGTGGCTGGGCTCGGACGCCCTCGCCTCACGTCCGTCTCCCCGCAGCTCGCCGTCTTGCGACCTCGCAAATGGCTCCCCCGCCTCGTGGGGCCGTTCGCCGACTGGTCGCTCTCCCACCAGGTGGAGCGGGCCGTCCGCCGGCTCGACCTCGACGAGCCGATCCTGTGGTTGAACGACGCCGGGTACGCGCGGTGGGCCGTCGGCACCGGGTGGGCCGTTCTCTACGACGTCACCGACGACTGGCTGCTCGCGTCCATGCCCCGCCGCGTGCTCACCCGCCTCCGGCGCGACGAGGAGCTGCTGCTCGACCGCGCCGACGCCGTCGTCGTCTGCTCGCCCGAGCTGGCCCGTACGAAGGGCCGCCGGCGAGCCGTCGACCTCGTCCCCAACGCGGTCGACGTCACCCGCTTTCGGCGCCCGTCTCCGCGCCCGGGGGACCTCCCCGGACCCCCGACCGCCGTCTACGTGGGCACGCTCCACCGGGACCGCCTCGACCTCCCGCTCCTCGACGAGCTGGCCTCGGCGCTGCCCGACGTCTCGGTCGTGCTGGTCGGCCCGAGCAACCTCGGCCGGGCCGACACCGACGAGCTCTGCCGGCACCCGAACGTCTCCCTGCTCGGCCCGCGGCCCTACGACGACGTTCCCGCGTACTTCCAGCACGCCGACGTCGTGGTCGTGCCCCACCTGGTGAACCCTTTCACCGAGACTCTCGACCCCATCAAGGCCTACGAGTGCCTCGCCGCCGGACGTCCCACGGTGACGACCCCGGTCGCCGGCTTCCGCGAGCTGGGCGCCCCCATCACGCTGGCCGACCGTTCCGAGTTCGTCGGCGCCGTCCGCCGGGCGGTCGCCGCGCCCCCGGGAGCCGCCGAGGTCGGACCGCCGTCACCGCGCCCGCCGGGCACGCTCCAGCACCCCGCACCAGACGCCGCGATCCCCACGTGGACGGACCGCGCTCGCGCAATGGCCCGTCTGATCGAGCAGGCTAGAGTTTCCCGAGGTGAGCCAGGTCAGGGCAGCTAACCGACGGTGTCTCCCTGGCACCCTACGGCACTGCCCAGTGGTTCCGATGACCAAGGCGCGCGGCGACTGGTCGGCGGCGACTGGTCGGATCGCCTCCCTCATGACCTACTGGAAGCGACGAGCTCGACCGCGAGCAACGAGATGACGTGAAAGCAGGCACAAGGTGACGTTCTCGCAACTCCTGGCAAGCCTGTGGCGCCGTCGGATCACCATCCTCGCCTGCATCGTGGTCGGCGCCGTCGCCGCCGTCGGCTACGACCAATTCCAGACCAAGACCTACCAGGCGTCCGCCCAGGTGGCGATCGCAGGCTCGAACCAGCCGAGCGGCTCGTCGAGCTCGTCGGCGCCCCCGGTGAACCTCCCCGACCCGATCCAGGAGCTCCAGAGCGTCGCTGTGCAGAAGCAGGCCGCGGTCATCCTCGGAGCGAAGGGCGCGAGCAGCGTGGCCGGAGCCGTGACCGGCTCGCTGAGCTCGACGACCGGGGCCCTCACCATCACAGCCTCCGACACCGACCCGGCACGAGCCGAAGCCGTGGCCAACGCCTATGCGCAGGCGTTCCTCGTCGGCATCCAGGACGTCGTGCAGGCCCAGGAGAACAAGATCACTGCCAGCATGAGCACGCTGAGCAAGCAGATCACCGCGCTGCAGGCGTCAGGGGCGACCCCTCCCACCGGGTCGGGTGGCACGGGTGGGGGCACCTTGAGCTCGGCGAAGCTGGGAGCGCTGCTCAACGCCTACGACGGGCTCCAGACCCAGTTGACCAGCATCCAGATCGGGGGGCCCTACGCCTCGATCACGGCCCCGGCCGGCTATCCGACGACTCCGACCGGTCTCAGCACGAAGAAGCTGGCCGGCATCGGGCTGCTGGCCGGCATCCTGGTCGGGATCGGCGCAGCGCTCGTCCGCGACCAGTTGGACACCCGCCTCCGGAGCAGCGCGGACATCGCCTCGGTGACCGACACGCCCGTCCTGGCGGAGCTCCCCCTCGACACCGAGATCATCCCGAACTCCGGCTTCGTCGCCCTCGCCGACGCCCCGAGGTCCCAGCTGGCCGAGTCGGTGCGCGAGCTCCGGACCAGCCTCCGGGTCCTCCTCGAGGACTCGAAGTGCCCGATGGTCGTGGTGACGAGCCCGGCCCCCAATGACGGTAAGACGTTCGTCACCGCCAACCTGGGCGCCGCCCTCGCGCTGACCGGGAGCCAGGTGGTGGTGGTGTCGGCCGACTTCCGCCGCTCGGCCATCGAACAGGCTTTCGAGTTCCCCGCCAACCCGCCGCCGCTCGGCCTCGCAGACATCGTCAACTCGGCGTGGCTCGAAGCTGGCGAGGCCGGACCCGACCCCGACGACAACCGTCGGCTCCGGCTCCCGTCCCTCCTGCTGCACACGCGCATCGACGGTCTGTGGGTGTTGCCGGCCGGCCGACGACGTGGCAACGCGAGCGAGCTGTTCGCGAGCCCGGGCCTCCAGAGCGTCATCCGCGAGCTTCCCGAGTTCGCGGACTTCGTGCTGTGGGACATGCCGCCGGTGCTGGCCCTCCCTGACGCCACGACGCTGGCTCGCTTCGCCGATGGCGTGGTCGTCGTGGCCGCCGAGGGCCGCACCGACCAGCGTTCCCTGGCGAGCACGTTGCAGCGTCTCGAGGAGACGAGGGCTCGCGTGCTCGGCATCGTCCTCAACCGGGTCCGCCACCCCTCCACGGCGACCTACCACCCCTACTACTACTCGGCCGACCCCAACCCCGCGGTCTGAGCGGCTGCCCCCCACACGCGCCGGTACACCTCGAGGTGACGGTCGGCGACCGTCTCCCACGAGTACCGGCGGGCGTTGACGAGCCCGCGTGACCGGAGGTCGGCCCAGACGTCGTCCTCGTCGAGGAACGTGGCCAGGGCGCGACCGATAGCACGGGGATCGGCGGGCGGGACGAGGATGCCACCGTCGCCGACCACCTCCGGCAACGCACCGACGGCGCTCGCCACCACCGGTACGCCGGAGGCCTGCGCTTCGACCACGACCCTTCCGAACTGCTCGACCAGTCCGGGCAGCGCGAGCGACGGGACGGCCAGCACGTCGAACCGGCGGTAGAGGTCCGGGAGCAGGTCCGCGTCGACGTGGCCTCCGAAGACCACCCGGTCTTCGACGGCGAGAGCCCGGGATCGGGTGCGCAGGTGGTCCTCCTCCGGTCCCGACCCGTAGAGCTCGAGGTCGAGCCGGCGGTCACCTGCAACGGCGTCGAGGAGGTGCTCGACGCCCTTCTGGAGCGTCAGCCGCCCCACGTAGCCGACCCGGAGGCGACCCTCCGGCGGCGACCGGTCGGCCGGCCGGAACTCCTCGACGTCCACGCCGAGCGGCACCTCGACCAGCACGCCACGAAAGCCCTTGCGTCGGACCACCTCCGCGGCATCGCGGTTGCACGCGTAGACCCCAGCGGCACGTTCGAGCACCCGCCGCTCGCTCCA
>JAJZJT010000216.1 GCA_021809995.1 Actinomycetes bacterium | reverse complement strand
GCCGACGGCGCGGCGCTGCGTGCTCAGAGCGCCGACGGCGCGGCGGGGCCGGCCCGGCCGTCTCCGGCGGCGCGCGACCACGCCACGACCATCGCCACCGCGCCCGCCGTCGCCCGGTCGACGAAAAGAGCGTCGGCGGCCGGGTCGCCGGCCTCGAGCCAGGCGTCCACGGCATCGACGAGGAAGGCCACCAGGGTGCGAGCCGCCCACTCGCGGCCCGGGACCGCGGCGACGGTGTCGCCGAGGAGGGCTCGCGCCGCGTCGACGGCCGCCGCCCACCAGGCGTCGTGGTACGAGACGAACCGGGGCTCGCGCACGGCATGGCCCGTCAGCAACCGGAACCCGGCGGGGTCCTCCCGGGCCACCGCAAGGATGCTCCCCACGGCGAAGCCGTAGCCCTCCCGAGCTGCCTCGCGGCCCTCGTGGAACTCGTCGCGGAGGCGACCGGCGACCCGTTCGAGCACGGCGCGGTAGAGCTCCTCCTTGGAGGCGAAGTGGCGATAGACGATGAGGCGCGTGATGCCCGCCTCGCTCGCCACGTCCTCCATCGAGGTGCCGGCGAACCCGCCCCGGGCGAAGGCGGCGGCGGCGGCCCGCAGGATCTGGGCCCGTCGCTCCCGCTGCGAGAGCCGGGCGGGGGGAGAGGCGACGGGCACCGTCCGAGCATACCGCGCACCCTTGCACTTGTATACGAGCATGTATACACTTGATCGGGGACGCGGGGTGCGTCAGAGCCCGCGAACCTGGGAGGGGGACCCCGCATGACCACGCTGCAGCTCGAGTACGAGGCCGACGAGCTCCTCGCCGACCACAGCTTCGCCGAGCCGTTGGTGGTCGACGGGCAGCGCTGTCACGGCGGCTTCGACGAGGACGGCGCCTACCGGTCGCCCCGCACCCGACTGCGCGTCCCGGCCATCGAGGCGTGGGAGGCCGAACGAGCGGCGACCTTCGGCACGCCCTTGCTCGACGTGCCGTTGGAGACCTGGCCCGAGCCCTTCCCCAACGTCACCCAGACCAAGTTCCTGCTGCGTCACGGCGTGACCGGACCGACGGTGGCGCAGCTCACCCGGATCGGGACGGTAGAGGGGTTCGGCTCGCTCCTGCGGACCCTCCCGCTCCCCGACTTCCGACGCTGCCTCGCCGAGGACGTCACGGGGACGGCGATCGACCACCTCGGTCGCGGGCTGTTCGAAGCGCACGCCCGCGACGAAGCAGGCTTCGGGGAGCAGGCCGGTCACGACCGGATGTGGTTCGCGGCACGCGACGTCGCCTTCGGCCACCCGCCCGTCGAGGACCTCCGGGCGCGCATGCTGGCACGGATGGGAATCGGCCCGAAGCCCAAGTCCGAGGCCCACCTCGTCGAGGCGCGCCGCGCCGCCCTGGCCGCCCGGGTCCTGCCGTCCGACGTCGACTTCGACCTCGAGACGGTGGTGGCCCGCATGATCGGGCTCCTGCTCATCGAGCTCTCCGCCTTCCACACGTTCGCGTGGGCGCAGGCAGTGCTCTCCGATTCCGACCTCGTGGCCGGGGACGGCGAGCCACCTCGTGTCGTCGGCTACATCAGGGCCGACGAGACGCCCCACGTCTCCTACCTCCGCACGGCGCTCTCCGAGCTGCGCGACCGCACCTGGGTCGGCTCGTCCGGTGCCACCTACGCCGGCACCGAGATGGTCTCGCTGCTGTGGGACCGGGCACTGTCGGACTCGCTGGTCCTTCGGCGCCAGGAGAACCTCCGCTTCGCCATGGCGGAGATCGAGCTCGCCGTGGCCGGCCGAGCCGACGGTGACGACCTCGTCGAGGAGCTGCTCTCGCTCGGAGAGGTGGCGCGGCTCCCCGACGGCTCCCTCGTCGACGCCACGGGCGACCACCTGCTCGGCTGACGGCACCGAGGAGCGTCGAGGCGCCACCCGGCGGGTCGTCGCCGTGCCGGTCCTTGCGCGGCACCCGCCGGAACGCACCCTAACCTGGCGCCATGTCGTCCTCCGAGGGAACCGTCGCCGAGCTCGTCGTCCGCTGCCTCGAGAACGAGGGCGTGCGCTTCGTCTTCGGTATCCCCGGGGAGGAGAACATCCACCTCGTCGACGCCCTGTCACGCTCGTCGATCCGCTACGTCCTCGTCCGCCACGAGCAGGCCGCCTCGTTCATGGCGGAGGTGTACGGGCGTCTGACCGGCCGCGCCGGCGTCTGCTCGTCGACGCTCGGCCCCGGCGCCATCAACCTGCTGCTCGGCGTGGCCGACGCCACGACCAACTCCACCCCCGTCGTCGCCCTGTCCGCACAGGTCTCGACGACCCGGATGTTCAAGGAGTCGCACCAGGGCGTGGACCTCGTGTCGATGTTCGCCCCGGTGACCAAGTGGTCCGAGCTCGTCGTCACCCCGGTGGCCGTCCCGGAGATGCTCCGCAAGGCGTTCAAGCTCGCCGAGACCGAGCGGCCGGGTGCCGTCTTCCTGGCCGTCCCCGAGGACGTCGAGAAGTCCCCCGCCCCTCAGGACGCCCAGCCCCTCGACGTCAACCGACCGCGTCCCGACGAGCCGTCCGAGCTCCAGCTCGAGCGGGCGGTCGCCGTGCTGCGCGAGGCGGAGCGCCCGATCGTGCTGGCCGGGCACGGCGCGGCACGGGCCGGTGCCGGCGAGTCGCTCGTCCGCTTCGCCGAGCGTCTGGGGGTGCCCGTGGCCACCACGTTCCACGGCAAGGGCGTCTTCCCCGACGACCATCCCCAGGCCCTCGGGGCGGTCGGCTTCATGCGCCACGACTACGTCAACTTCGGGTTCGACCTGGCCGACGTCGTCGTCGCGGTGGGCTACGAGCTCCAGGAGTTCGACCCCGTCCGGATCAACCCGGCCGGTGACAAGCGCATCATCCACGTCCACCGCTTCCCCGCCGAGGTCGACCGCCACTACGTGGTCGACGTCGGGCTCCAGGCCGACATCGGCCGCACCCTCGACGCCCTCGGCGAGCGCGCCAGCGTCCACTTCGCGTCCTCGGAGGAGCCCCAGCGGATCCGGGCCCTGTTGGCCGACGAGCTCGAGGCCGGGCGTGCCGACGACCGGTTCCCCCTCTCCCCCGCCCGCGTCGTCGCCGACACGCGCACCGCCATGGGTCGAGACGACATCGTGCTCGTCGACACCGGGGCCCTCAAGATGTGGATGGCACGGCTGTACCCGACCTACGCCCCCAACACGTGCCTCATCTCCAACGGCCTCTCGACGATGGCGTGGTCGCTTCCGGGGGCGATCGGCGCCAAGCTCGCCCGGCCCGACGCACGCGTGCTCGTCGCCACCGGTGACGGCGGCTTCCTCATGAACTCGCAGGAGATCGAGACGGCGCTGCGCGAGCGCGTGCCCGTCGTCGTCCTGGTGTGGGTCGACGACGAGTACGGGCTCATCACCTGGAAGATGGACCTCGAGCTCGGCCACAGCACCGACACCGGGTTCACCAACCCCGACTTCGTCGCCTACGCCGAGAGCTTCGGGGCGAAGGGGTACCGGATCGAGGCCGCCGACCAGCTCCTCCCCGTGCTGCAGGCAGCACTGGCCGACGACACCGTCTCGGTGATCGCCTGCCCCGTCGACTACTCGGCCAACCTCGAGCTCACGAGCTCGCTCGGCGAGCTCGACGAGCCGCTCGCCTGACCGACCCGGGGGTCGATCACCCGGCTCCGGTCGTGGGGGTCGGTACCGTCTTGCCGCACCCGTCGGGCGCCGGCGTGCCGGCGAACCGGGCGGCGACCCAGCCGAGCACCTCACCCGCGGCGGGGGCGATGACACCCGAGTGAGTGTCCCCCGGGTAGAGGGTGAGCGTCACGCGGTCCCCGACCGGGCAGGCCACGTGGTCGACGAAGTAGCGGGTGAGCTGCCAGGGCACGGTCTGGTCCCCGGTGCCCTGGACGACGAGCACCGGCACCGGCGTGCGCGTGGCGCCGGCGTCGTTGCGGGAAGCGGCGGCGAGGACCGCCGGGTCGGACGTGGCCCCGGCGACGAGGAGCTGCTGCTCGGTCCGGCCGCGCAGGGCGACGGCGATCTGGGGGAGGCACCCGGCGCCCGCCACCGCCATCGCCCGACGGCCCTCGGCGGTGAAGACCGACGAGACGGGCAGGTCCGGGTAGGTGTGCGTCCACGCCCACAGCGCCATGGCGATGAAGTCGAGGTCACCCTGGCCGTGAGCGATCCCCCCACTGCTCGTGAGCAGGGACGACACCTCCACCGCCGCCTTCAGGTCGGTGGCCGGGGCGATGGCGACCACGCCGAGGAGGTGGAGCTCGGGTGCGTACGTGGCGGCAAGCTGGCCGGTGAACAACGACGCCTGGCCGCCTTGGGAGTGGCCGACGACGACCACGTCGGCCGACAGGTCGAGCCCGGCGAGGTGCCCGGCGGCCCGCACCGCGTCGAGAGTGTCCCAGGCCTCCACGTCGCCGACCAGGTAGGGGTGGAGCGGGCCCGTTCCGAGGCCCTGGTAGTCGGAGGCCACGACGGCGTAGCCCCGTGCCAGGTACCGGCCGAGGTAGGGCGCGAGGTACTCCTGCTGGCCGTCGAGGTTCGTGAAGAGCGACGGGGCGCACGGCGCGGCCATGCCCGTCGTGCCGTGGTCCCAGGCCACGACCGGGTAGCCGCCCCGTGGAGCGGTGCCAGCCGGCGCGATGACGTAGCCGGAGACGGCGACGCCCCGGCCGGCGACGTCGCGCGAGCGGTAGAGGATCCGCCACACCCGTGCCGAGGACGGCACGCCCGGCACCCCGACCACGCGCTCGGCACGCAGCAGGGTGCCCGGACGACCCGCCGGCAACGGGTCGGGAGCGCGGTAGAAGGCGGGCACCCGGGTCGACGCGGGCGACGGGGCGTCGACGGTCGGCAACGTCGCCCTCGCGGCGACCGGCCCCCCCGGAGCCGCACCTGCGCCGCAGGCCGCCACGGTGACGGCGAGGGTGGCGAGCACGGCGACAGCGGCCCTGCCTACGTGCGCTCGACCGTGGACCATCCGGACCCCCTGGCCGCCCGGGCCGTGGCGTGCGACCGCCGGGCCGCTCCCGGCGACGCCGGCCCGCACCGGCTGGAGCTCATGGTAGGCACCCGGGCC
>JAJZJT010000215.1 GCA_021809995.1 Actinomycetes bacterium | reverse complement strand
GCCGGCTGCTTCTGGGGGGTGGAGGACTTCTTCCGCACCGTCGACGGCGTCGTCGACGTCGTGGTCGGCTACGAGGGCGGGAGCAGCGCCGCGCCCACCTACGAAGAGGTGTGCACGGGCCGGACCGGGCACGCAGAGGCCGTCCTCGTCACCTACGACCCGGGTCGGGTCGACTACGTCACGCTCCTCGAAGCGTTCTTCCGGCACCACGACCCGACGACGCCCAACCGCCAGGGCCCCGACGTCGGCACGCAGTACCGCTCCGTCGTCTTCGCCCACGACGACGAGCAGCTCCGTCAAGCGTCCGAGGCGCTCGTCGCCTACCAGTCCCGGTTCCGCCGCCCCATCGTCACCGAGGTGGTGCGGGCGTCGACGTTCTGGCCGGCCGAGGCGTACCACCAGGGGTTCAGCGCCCGTACGGGCCGGGGGAGCTGCCACGTCGCCAACTGGTGACGACCGGGCGGCTCCCCGCCACTACGACCGTCGCCCTCCTGTTCGCTCGGTACGCTGGCGGGCGGTGCCCCGCTTCTACATCACGACGCCGATCTACTACGTCAACGACGCGCCCCACGTCGGGCACGCCTACTGCACGGTCAATGCCGACGCCCTGGCGCGCTGGCACCGCCTGCGCGGGGACGACGTCTTCTTCCTGACGGGCACGGACGAGCACGGCCAGAAGGTCGCCCGCACGGCCGAGGAGCACGGCGAATCGCCCGAGGCCTGGACGGACAAGCTCGCGCCCCGCTTCGCCGAGGCGTGGCGAGCCCTCGAGGTCAGCAACGACGACTTCATCCGCACCACCGAGGCCCGTCACCGCCGGGCCGTCCAGGCGTTCCTCACGCGCATCCACGACAACGGCTACATCGTCAAGGGCACCTACCGAGGCCAGTACTGCGTAGCGTGCGAGCAGTACTACAGCGAGGACGAGCTGCTCGAGGGGAACCTCTGCCCGGTGCACCGGCGCCCCGTTGAGCTGCTCGAGGAGGAGAACTACTTCTTCCGCCTCAGCGCCTTCCAGCAGCGGCTCGTCGACTGGTACGAGGCCCATCCCGACGCCGTGGCACCGGAGCCCAAGCGCAACGAGGCGCTGAGCTTCATCAAGGGCGGTCTCCACGACATCTCGATCACCCGCACGTCGATCGACTGGGGGGTGCCCGTCCCCTGGGACGAGGGCCACGTCTTCTACGTCTGGTACGACGCCCTCGTCAACTACCTGACGGCGATCGGCTTCGGCGAGGACGAGGACCGCTTCGAGACGTGGTGGCCGGCAGTCCACCACCTCATCGGCAAGGAGATCATCCGCTTCCACTGCGTCTGGTGGCCGGCGATGTGCATGGCTGCGGGGATCGACCCGCCCGCGCACGTGCAGGTGCACGGGTGGCTCCTCGTGGGCGGCGAGAAGATGTCCAAGTCGAGCCTCAACCAGATCGCGCCGGCCGACCTGATCGCCGACTACGGCGTCGATGCCGTGCGCTACCACCTGCTGCGCGACGTCCCGCTCGGCTCGGACGGCGACTTCTCGGCCGAGGGGATCACGGCCCGCTACAACGCGGACCTGGCCAACAACCTGGGCAACCTGCTCCAGCGGGTGGCCACCGTCGTCGGCTCCAAGTGCGGCGGGATCGGGCCGGCGCCGAGCGCCTCGGGACGCCTGGCCGACGAAGCGACCGAGGCGACCGAGGCGGCCGTCGCGGCATGGGACGCCGGACAGCCCCACCTCGCTCTCGAGGCCACGTGGCGCCTGGTACGTGCGGCGAACGCCGCGCTCGAGGCCGCCGAGCCGTGGAAGGCCGAGCCGGGGCCGGAGGTCGAGCGGGTGCTCGGCGACGCGCTGGAGGCTCTGCGCCTCGTCGCCCTGCTGGCTGCCCCGGCCATGCCGACGGCGACGGCGGCCGTCTGGAGCCGGATCGGCCTGCCGGGCTCTCCCGCCGACCACCGCCTCCCCGGCGATGCGACGTGGGGTGGCTACCCCGGAGGGGTCCCGGTCGAGAAGGGCGCCCCCCTCTTTCCGCGGCGCAAGGGCTGAGCGTGCCCGGAGCGACCAGCGCGGTGGGCGCAGGGCCGGTCTCCGGGACGGTCCGGGGACAGCGGTCGACCGCCTCGCCACGACGTTCCGCCGACCCCGGTGACGCCGTCGTGGAGTGGTTCGACTCGCACTGTCACCTGCAGGGCGCCTACCTCTCCGGCGCGGGCGACGAGGCAGGGGGCGGGGCGCCGGGGAGCACGGCGGTCGGCCCGGGGGACACCTCCGGCCCGGGCGGGGCACCACCGGGCGGGCATGCGCTGGCGGGAGTGCTGGCGCGGGCAGCCGAGGCCGGCGTGACGCGCCTCGTGTGCGTCGGCACCGACGCGTCGACCTCGCTCGGCGCCATCGAGCTCGTCCGCTCGCTGCGGAGCCCCGGCTCAGCGGCTCGGGCTGAGGGGGTGGACGCGTGGGCGACCGTCGGGCTCCACCCGCACGACGCGAGCGCCGGCGTTGCCGCGACCATCGGCGTCCTCGAGGAGGCGCTGGCGGCAGACGACCTGGTCGTGGCGGTGGGCGAGTGCGGGCTCGACTACCATTACGACCACTCGCCCCGACCTGCCCAGCGTGAGGCCTTCGCCGCCCAGGTAGCACTGGCGCACCAGTTCGGGCTGGCGCTCGTCGTGCACACCCGCGAAGCGTGGGACGACACGCTCGACGTGCTGCGCAGCGAGGGCGTGCCCGAGCGCACGGTCGTCCACTGCTTCACCGGCGGTCCCGGCGAGGCCCGCCGTTGCCTCGACCTCGGAGCCGTCCTCTCCTTCAGCGGCGTGGTGACCTTCAAGAACGCCGCGGACGTGCGTGAAGCGGCGGCGTTGTGCCCGATGGACCGGATGCTCGTGGAGACGGACTCCCCGTTCCTGGCGCCGGTCCCCCATCGCGGGTCGGCCAACGAGCCTTCCCGGGTGCCGCTCGTCGGGGCGGTCGTCGCCGAGTGCCAGGGCGTCGACCGCGAGCTCCTCGCCACGACGACCACGGCGAACGCCCGCCAGTTCTTCGGCGTCTGAACCCCCGGTCGGGGGCGGCCCCGCAGGGAGACAAGGGGGCGGTGCAGGACTGGGCGAGCCAGCCCGGCAGGGCCGCGGCTCGCTCGCGGGGTTCCGACCCGAGGCAGGAGCGAACGGGCCGGCGCGTTTGCCCGATCGCCGCGCGCCCTCCTGGCGGCGCGGCGACGGGTGCGTCGAGCGCCCCGTCCCCGTCGACCGGTTGGGAGAGACCGGCTCGCGGTGGCGCCGTCGGTCCGACTGACTGACTGACCGACCGACCGACCGAGGACGCTGTCGCCGGGCCCGCCCGGAGGACCGCGACCCCGACCGAAGGGTGGAGAGCCCAGTGCCACCGACCACCGTGCCGCCACCGACCACCGTGCCGCCACCGACCACCCACGCGGCGCCCCCCCCGCCACCCCGGCCCGGCTTCCCCTCGTCGTGGCCCGGCCCGCCGTCGGTGGGGTCGACGCGACCGACCTGTCGTCGCTCGGTCCGGTGCGACGCCTCGGGGTCGTCAGCTACGACGCGCACCCGGCGGACACCGGCGCGAGCCCGTTCCGGCCGTTCGGGACGGTCGCGACCATCACCAACCCGGCCAACGGGGCGACGGTGCGCCGCGTCGTCGACGATCGCGAGGCGGACACGGTACGTGCGGTCGACCCGGCCACGTCCACCTCCGCCGAGCTGGCTCCACTATCGCAGGGCCTCGTGACCGATGCCGAGCTGCGGTGGTGATCCCGGGTGGCACACTGACGGGGTGACCCTCGGTCGATCCGACGTCCACCGCCTGCTCGCCGAGCACGGGCTCGCTCCTCGGCGATCGCTCGGGCAGAACTTCGTGGCCGACGCCAACACGGTGCGCCGGATCGTCCGTCTGGCGGGTGTCGGGCCCGGCTCACCGGTCGTCGAGATCGGTGCCGGTCTCGGGTCGCTGACGCTGGCCCTGGCCGAGGCAGGCGCCTCGGTGACGGCCGTCGAGGTCGACCCCGGGCTCTGCCGTGCCCTCCGGGGACAACCTGCCCTCGAGGACGTGCGGGTCGTCCAGGCCGACGCCACCCGGCTCGACTGGGACGAGCTGCTCGCCGCCTCCGGGCCGGTACGGGACGCACCCACCGCCTCCGGCTCCACCGAGGGTCCCCCTGGCGCCGGTCCGCCTCCTGGGGCAGCATCGTGGACGCTCGTGGCCAACCTGCCCTACAACGTGGCCACCCCGCTGGTGGTCGACGTGCTCGAGCGGGCCCCGGCGGTCCGCTCCCTCCTCGTCATGGTCCAGCGCGAGGTGGGAGAGCGGTTCGCCGCCGCCCCCGGGAGCGAGGCGTACGGAGCCGTCTCCGTGAAGGTCGCCTACTGGGCGTCGGCCGCGGTGGTGGGGCGCGTGCCGGCGTCGGTCTTCGTCCCCCGGCCCCGGGTCGAGTCCGTGCTGGTCCGGCTCGACCGCCACCTGACCGCCGGGGACCCCTCCTGGCGAGCGGACGAGGCGTCGTACCGCCGCCTCTTCACCGTGGTGCGCGCCGGGTTCGCCCACCGCCGCAAGATGCTTCGCCGCGCCCTCGAGGGCGTCGTGCCGCCCGACGCGTTCGCGGGTACCGGGATCCCTGGCAGCGCACGCGCCGAGGAGCTCGCCCTCGACCAGTGGGCGGCGCTCGCGTCGTGGGGACTGCCGACCCAGCCGGGCCACGAGCACCCGGTGGTGGCGTGACCGGCGTCGAGGGCGCAGGGGCCGCGGCGGCTGCTGGCCCGGTTGGCGGTGCCAGTCCCGGTGGCACCGGGCAGGGGACCGTCCCCGCCGTCCTCGTCGCCCCGGCCAAGCTGACGGTGTCCCTGCGCCTGACGGGCGTGCGCGGCGACGGCTACCACCTGCTGGAGGCCGAGATGGTCACCCTCGACCTCGCCGACACGCTGTACGTCACCGACGGGGACGGGCTCGAGGTCTCCCTGGAGCACCTCGCGCCCCATGGGCCTGTGGACGGGGCACCCAGGGCGTCCCACCGGCCGGCCATCGGCGTCCCCGCCGGCGACGACAACCTGGTCCGGCGGGCCCTCGCCGCGATTGGGCGCCGAGCCCACGTCGAGCTGGTCAAG
>JAJZJT010000214.1 GCA_021809995.1 Actinomycetes bacterium | reverse complement strand
CGCGGCACCTCCCGCTCCGGGCCCCGTCCCCGGCCCCGTCAGAAGGTCGTCGACGTCGTCGCCCGCCAGCCGCTCGGGAAGGGCCAGGCGCTCCTCACCGTCGAGGTGGCCGGGCAGCTCCTCCTCCTCGGCGTCACCGCCCAGAGCATCACCACGCTGTGCGAGCTCGACCCCGAGCGCGTCTACGGGGACGGCGGCCAACCCGACGACGCCGCGACCGCCGGCGAGCGGACCACGTTCCACGACTGGTCGCCCCGAGGCGAATGGGGAAGGGGCGAGCTGTCCGTGCGCCTCGACCACCTGCGCGACCTGACGGTGCGACGATGACCCCGCTGCTGCTCGCCGCCGGCTCCTCGGTCCAGCTCAACTTCGGCAAGAGCCTGACCAAGCCGTCGGAGAGCATCCTCATCATCCTGGCCGTCGCCGTCCTGGCGGTGGCCCCGGCCCTGTTGATCATGCTCACGGGCTTCACGCGGATCGCGGTGGTGCTCGGGCTCACACGCAACGCCCTCGGCCTGCAGACCATCCCGCCCAACCAGGTGATCGCCGGGCTCGCCCTCTTCCTCAGCCTGTTCATCATGCAGCCGACGCTGTCGCAGATGAACCAGCAGGCGCTCCAGCCCTACCTGCACGGCAAGATCAACTCGACCGAGGCCTACCACAAGGCCGAGGTCCCGCTCGAGCACTGGATGCTCAAGCAGACCGACACGCAAGAGCTCACCCTCATGACGCAGGCCGCCCATGAGCACCCGGCCAAGCCCCAGGACGTCTCCCTCGTGGCGCTGGTGCCGGCCTTCGTCCTCTCCCAGCTGAAGAGCGCCTTCATCATCGGCTTCGTCATCTTCGTGCCGTTCCTCATCATCGACCTGGTCGTCTCGGCGGTGCTCATGTCGATGGGGATCATGATGCTGCCGCCGACGCTCGTGTCCCTCCCGTTCAAGATCCTCCTGTTCGTGATGATCGACGGCTGGACGCTCATCACCCACACGCTCCTCACGAGCTTCCGATGACCCAGGGCGACGCCATCCACATCGCCGTCGAGGCAATGCTCGTCACCTTGAAGCTGGCGGCCCCCATCCTGCTGGCCAGTCTGGTCGTGGGCCTCGTCGTCTCGCTCTTCCAGTCGGTGACCCAGCTACAGGAGTTCACCCTCACCTTCGTGCCCAAGCTCGCCGCCGTGGCCGTGGTCCTGCTCGTGGCGGGCCACTGGATGCTCGCCCAGCTGGTCGGGTACACGGACGCCCTGTTCACGCAGGTCCCACAGTTGCTCGGCGGGTAGCGGTGGGGACCGTCGCGCCCCGGTGAGCGGGGGTCCACCATGGTCATCGACCTCAACGCCTCGTGGCTCGTCGGGTTCCTCCTCGCTCTCGTGCGGGCGCTCGCCTGGCTGCTGATCGTCCCGCCGCTCGGCAACCGCTCGGTCTTCCCACCGATCGCCACCGTCGGGATCGCCCTCAGCCTCGCCGTGGCCGTCGCGCCGCACGTCGCCGGCAGTCACATCGCGCTCACCACGCCGTCGCTGATCGGCGCCATGGCGGTCCAGGTGCTCACCGGGGCGGCGCTCGGGTTCATCGTGCAGCTGCTGGTGGGGGCGGTCACCGCCGCCGGCACGATGCTCGACCTCTTCGGCGGGCTCGTCCTGCCCCCCTCCCTCGACCCGCTCTCCGCCGACCAGACCCCCGTCCTCGGCCAGTTCTACGAGCAGGTCGCCGTGGTCCTCCTCTTCGCCGGAAACGGGGAGCTCCTCATCGTCGACGGGTTCCTGCGCTCGTTCGACGCGGTGGGGCTGTCGCTCTCGTCCGCCGGCAACATCGCCCATGTCGTCTCGTCGGACCTGGCGACGTTCTTCACGGCTGCGCTCGAGATCTCCGCCCCGGTGCTCGTCGTCCTCTTCGGCGCCCAGGTCGTCCTCGGCATGCTGTCGAAGGCCGTACCGCAGATGAACGTCTACTGGCTGGGGTTCCCCTTCCAGATCCTCCTCACGTTCCTCCTGCTCGGAGCGAGCGTGACCGTCCTGCCGGGCTTCGTGAACACGCTCGTCTCCAACGCCGTCCACGACGGAGCGCTCCTCATCGGGGCCGGTTGAGCCGTGGCCGCCGCCGACCGCCGTGACAAGACCGAGAAGCCCACCGCCAAGCGCAAGAAGGACTCGCGCAAGAAAGGCCAGGTCGCCCGGTCCCCCGAGGTCGGCGGGTGGCTGTCGTTGCTCATCGCCACGAGCGCCATGCCCGCCGTCTTCGGCGCCGCCGAGCGCCGCGTCCTCGGCGTCGAGCAGCAGGCAGCCGTCGTGATGGCCAAGCCCACGGTCCCCGGGGCGCTCGCGCTGCTCGGCGCGGGTCTCGGCGACGCGATGGCGATCGCTCTGCCCATCGCCGCCGTCATCGCGCTGCTCGGGGTGGCGGCGTCACTCGCCCAGGTCGGCTTTGTCTTCTCGGGCAAAGGGATCCAGCCCCAGTTCTCCAAGCTGAACCCACTGACCGGGATCAAGCGGCTCTTCTCGGCGCGGGGCCTGTGGGAGCTGGTCAAGTCCCTCGTCAAGATGACCGTCATCACCCTCTTCGCCGTCACGGACATCCTGCGGCTCTGGCACACCGTCGTCGGGGCCGGCCCGGTGGCGATGGGGCCGATCATCGCCTACGCCGGGTCCACGTTCCTCGGGTTCGTCCGGACGCTCGCCGCCATCGGGCTCGTCTTCGGCCTCGCCGACTACGCGTTCCAGCGTCGCCGGATGGGCAAGGACCTGATGATGACCAAGCACGAGGTGAAAGAGGAGAACCGCCAGCAGGAAGGCGACCCGCGAGCGAAGGGGGCCATCCGCCGCCGCCAGCGCTCGATGAGCCGGTTGCGCATGCTGGCCGAGGTGGCCCGGGCGGACGTCGTCGTGACCAACCCCACCCACTACGCCGTCGCGCTGCGCTACGACCGCAGCACCCAGTCGGCCCCCAGGGTGGTGGCCAAGGGGGCCGACGACGTCGCCGCCCGGATCCGGGCGGCGGCCGCCGAGCACGGCGTCCCCGTCGTCGAGGACCCGCCGCTCGCCCGGGCCGTGTTCGGGGCATGCGACGTGGAGGACGAGATCCCCGAGGCCCTCTACATGGCGGTCGCCCGCCTGCTGGCGTTCGTCTACGCACTGCCACCCGCGTTGCGCGAGGCCCGGCCCGTCCACCGTCGTCCGGTGAGCGCCCTCGTGGCGTGACCGGCACCGTTGCGCGTGGCGCGTGGTGCGCCTGGCTACGGTTGGACCTCATGGGCACCCCCGGTGACGCCTGCGGCGACGGCATGCCAGGTGCGCGCGCCGCTGGTCGTCCGGCCGTCCGGCCGCCCGGCCGACCACCCATTGCGGCCGCGACCCCGGACGGGCCGGCTGGCGGGCCGCGATGAGCGAGGACAGCGCAGGCCGTTTCAGCGGCCTCGTGAACGTCCGGGTGACGCTCACGCCGACCAGCACCACCCCGGTCGACGTCCCCGGGGCGGATGCCCCGGTCACCCCCGTCGCCGTCGACGGGTGGACCGTCGGCGTGGCGCCAGCGGCGCTGCGCATCGAGGTCGAGGACGCTGCCGTCCTCGCCCTCGACGGAGGGACGGTCAACGCCGACTTCCACGACCCGGGCCGCCTGCTGCGCTTCCTCGCCGACCTCGAGGTCCTCGTGCGCGATCGGCCGCCGTACGTGGTGGCGATCCGCCCTGCCGGCGACGTGGAGGAGATCCAGCGGCGGAACTTCGTCCGGGCGCGCGTCGAGGTCCCCGTCGTGCTCGAGGTGCTCGACCCGACCGCCGAAGCCCGTGGCTGCGCCGGGCCGTACGAGACCGTCTCCGTCGACCTGTCGGCCGGCGGGGCCCGTCTCGCCCCGGTCGAGGGGCTCGTCGGCGGGGTCGAGGTGCGGGTGCGTCTCGGGCTCCCCTCGGGCGAGGAGGTCCTCGATGCCGAGGTGCTCGAGTCGCGGGCCGACGCCTTCTGCCGACTGCGCTTCTTGAACGTGAAGGAGGGGACGGCCACGCGCATCACGAAGTGCGTCTTCGACGCCGAGCTCGAGCGGCGCCGGGCCGCGATGCGCCGGGGCGACGAAGCCTGAGGGCGGCCGGCAGCGGGTAGCGTGGGCGCCGTGACCGCCGACGACGCCCCGACGACCGCCCAGCACGGTTCCGGTCCTCCGACCGGTGCCGCGCCTCTCCGCTACCGGTGCACCGGGTGCGGGAACCTGACCCGCTTCGACGTGGTCTCCATGCGCCGGACCAAGGCGTTCCACCACTATTCGGTGGGAGGCGAGCTGACCGTCGAGGACGTCGAGGTCCTCGAGGACCGAGCCGAGGAGGTGCGGTGCCGGTGGTGCGGCCACGGGGACGCGATCGAGGTGCTCGAGGCCCAGCCGGCGCCGGCCCAGACTTCGCAGCCCGCAGCGGGCTGACCGGTCGCGCGACGGGCCCCGGCCCGCTCGACGACCCGGTGTTCCGGGCGGGCCTGCGAACGACGGACGTCCGCTCGGTAGCTGCGCAGCCCGCCTCCGATCTCGCCGGCGTCGGCTCGGACGGGAGGCCCGTCCAGCTCGCGCTGGGGAGTGCCCCCGTGCGGTGGTGGCTGCTCGCGTTCGTGGGCCCCGCCTGCGACGGGTGCCGGGCCTTCTTCGTCGGTGTCGCCGCGCCGGGCCGCGGTGGCCTGCCCGGCGACGTGGGCGTCGTGGTGGTCACTCGCGGACCGCTGCCGGCGGCCGAGCGGGCGCAGCTGGAGCGCGCTGCACCGGGGCCGGGCCCGGTGCTGGCCGTGGCGTCGCAGCGGGCGTGGGCCGACTACCGGGTCGGCGGGTACCCGTTCTACGTCGTCGTCGACGCGACGCGTCGGGTGGTCGCTGCGGAGACGGTGGGCCTGGGCTGGGAGGACGTCACCGGCACCGTGCGCGCGGCGATCACCGCAGCAGCACCGAGGGGTGGGGAGCCGTGACGTCGCGGGTGCCTGTCGGCGCCGTGCGATCTGGCCGGTCCGTCGCAGGAGCTGACGGGGCCGTCAACGGAGCCGTCACAGGACCAGCTCCGCCATGGTGCGCAGGGTCGCGACGTCACCGGAGACGAGCAGCGTCGTGGCGATCGACTCGCGCCAGGCCTCGAGGTCGTC
>JAJZJT010000213.1 GCA_021809995.1 Actinomycetes bacterium | reverse complement strand
CCCGTGAGGCCCGGTCACCCCGCCCGGGGCGCGGGCACCCCGAGGGCGCCGCACGCCGCGGCGAGCGTCGTCGAACGGACGACCACCGGGTCCTCGCCGGGCTCCGCGTGCTCGAGCGCGGCGTGGACGGCGCCGAGGGCGGCACGGACCCGGACCCGCTCCGGCGTGCCGGGCACCTCGACCCCGGCGAGCAGCTGGGCCAGGCGCTCGTAGAGGGGCATCGCGCCGGCCAGCGCGGGGGAGTGGCGCACGGCTGGGTCGGCGGCGAGGACGCGCACGAGGTCGGCGTGCTCGGCGACGAGGGCCACGTAGCCGGCCAGCACGGAGCGACGGGCAGCTGGCTCGGCACGGGGCCGGACCTCGTCCACCAGCGCCGCGAGCCCGGTCATGGCCGGTGCGACGATGGCGGCCAGCAGGTCGTCCTTGGTGCGGAAGTGGTAGTAGAGGGCGGCCTTGGTGAAGCCCAGGCGCTCCGCGATCTCACGCGTCGTCGTCGCCGAGAAGCCGCGATCGGCGATCAGCTCGAGGGCCACCTCGACGATCCGCGCCCGAGTCGCCTCCCCTGCGTCCCGCTGGGGCACCGCTCCGATGACCACGACACCTCCTCGCCGCACGCGCCAGCTCCGTCGGTCCGGCCTGGTCCGTCGTCAGCCCGGTCGGCCTCCGGTGAGGCGGTCCGACGGTAGCACCCGACTTGACGGGCGGCAAGCAAGCTCCTACGGTCGGCGCCAGGCCCGGGCTCGAGCCCTGCCGTTGCCAGCTGCCCCGCCGCCCGGCGGTGCGCAGCACCGTCGAGAGGGAGCAGCCGTCGATGTTCGTGCGTCTGGGTCGCGGGGTCGTGAGGCATCCGTGGCGGGTGATCGGGCTGTGGGCGCTCGCCGCCGTCGTCGTGATCGGCCTGGCGCCCAAGCTCGCCACTACGACGAACGAGGCGTCCTTCCTGCCCTCCCACTACCAGTCGGTGCAGGCGCAGCAGCTGCAGAAGCAGGTGTTCCCGAAGGCGGCCGCGCCGGCGGCCGTCGTGGTCGTCGAGCGCGCCGACGGCCGGCCCCTCACCCCGGCGGACGTGGCCAAGGTCGACGCCATCGGCGCGGCGCTGGCCGCCCGGCACCTCCCGACGATCGGCGCCGTGGAGAACGGGCCGACGTCGCCCAACCGGCTCGTGAAGACCATCGGGATCCAGATGCCGAGCTCCTCCGGCCAGCTGAGCGCCCGACAGGTCGACGCCGTTCGCACGCTGCGCAGCGACGTCGCCGCGCTCACGGCCGGCACCGGGCTACGCGCTGGCGTGACGGGCAAGGCCGCGCAATTCGTCGACCAGCAGAAGGCCGGGCAACGGGCCAACAAGGTCGTCGCCGGGGCCACGATCGGGCTGATCCTCGTGCTGCTGCTCGTGATCTTCCGCAGCCCCATCATCGCCCTGCTGCCGATCGTGGTGATCGGTGTCGTCTCGCAGATGGCCACCGGGCTCATCGCGTCGGCGAGCCAGGCGTTCGGCCTCCAGATCGACAGCACCGTGACGGCGATGCTCATCGTGGTGCTCTTCGGCGTCGGCACCGACTACATCCTCTTCCTGCTCTTCCGCTATCGCGAACGGCTCCGCACCGGCGAGGACGCGAAGCAGGCCATGGTGAGCGCCGTAGGGCGCGTCGGGCCCGCCATCGCCACCGCGGCGGGCGCCGTCATCATCGCCTTCCTGGCCCTCACCCTCTCGAGCCTCAGTCTCTTCCGCTCGCTCGGTCCCGCCCTCGCCATCGCCGTGGCTACGACGCTGGTTGCCGGGCTCACCCTCGTGCCGGCGGTGGTCTCGCTCCTCGGCACGAAGGTCTTCTGGCCGTCGTCGGCGTGGAAGCGCGAGCCGGAGGGAGCCCGCTTCGCCATGCTCGGGGGTGCGCTCGGCCGGCACCCCGGCCGCTTCGCGCTCGTGAGCGGCGGCGTGCTGGTGGTGCTGGCCGTCGGGGCCCTGGGCTTCCGGCCGACCTTCGACCTGACCTCGGGCTCGAGCGCGCAGAGCCAGTCGGCCGTCTTCAACACGGTGCTCCTGAAGGGCTTCCCCGCAGGTGCCACCGAGCCCACCGACGTCTACGTCCGCTCGACCACCGGCCGGGCGCTCCCGACGAGCGCGCTCGCCGCGTACCGCACCCGCCTCGCTGCCGTGCCCGGCGTCGCCGAGGTGGCCCCGCCTCAAGTGGCCGAAGGTCGGACCGTCGCGGACTTCGAGGTGGTCCTCAGCCATCCGGGACAGTCGAACGCCGCCATGAGCACCGTGCGCGGTCCGCTCCAGCGGGCGGCCGACGCCACGCCCACGGGTAGCCGGGCCCTCATCGGCGGCATCACCTCCGTCTACGTCGACCTGCAGAAGGCCATGGACCACGACTACGCCATCGTCTTCCCGGTGGCGGCCGTGCTCATCCTCGTCATCCTCGGGTTGCTGCTGCGCAGCGTGGTGGCACCGTGGTACCTGATGGCGGCCGTGGGCCTCGGGTTCGCCGCCACGCTGGGCGCCGCCGTGGACGTCTTCGAGCGCGGGGGCGGCAACAGCGGGCTCACCTTCATCCTGCCGATCGTCATGTACCTCTTCGTGGTGGCCCTCGGCACCGACTACAACATCCTGATGGTGTCGCGCCTGCGTGAGGAGGCGGCCGAGGGACGCGACCCCCACGACGCCGCAGCCATGGCGGTCCGCCACGCCGGTCCCACCATCGCCTCGGCCGGGCTCATCCTGGCCGGCACGTTCGCCTCGCTCATCCTGGCCGGGGGGTCGACGCTCAGCCAGATGGGCTTCGCCATCTCCTTCGGCATCGCCGCCGCGGCCTTCGTGATGGCGATGTTCCTCACGCCCTCGGTGACCGCCCTCGTCGGCGAGCGGGCGTGGTGGCCCGGCCACGAGGCGAGCCGCCGTGCCAGCGGCCTGGCTGACGTGCGGGCCCCTTCTCTCGCCGAGGTGGTCGGCGTGCCCGAGGCCCCCTGAAGCCTGCGGCTCCCCGGAGCCGAGGTGCTCGGAGCGCCCCCCCGGCGGGGTGCTGGGACGACTGGGGATGACGACGTCGCGCGGCTTCGAGGACCAGGTCGCCGAAGGGGCTGTCGTGCCGCCCGAGGGCTGCGAGCTGTCGTGGTTCGCCGGGCGGGCCACCGAGCCGGTCGGCAGGTCGGTGGGCCGGGGTGGCCGGCCCCGCCGCGTACGCGTCGTGGCGGCGCCCCGTTACGCCGGCGGCCAGGGGGGCACCGTCTCCGTCGGCACCTCGGCGAGCAGGTCGGCGAAGCGACCGCGTAGCTCGGCGACGTCGCCGGGCTGCAGCGAGCGCTCGAGGTTACGCGGGTTCGCCGGATCGGTCAGTCCGTGCACCAGGCGCCGGGTGACGGCGACCACGGCGAGCGTCCCGACGGCGGCCCATTCGGCCACGACGGCCACAAGGGCCAGGGCGGCGATCCCGAGCGCGACACCTGTCAGCCATGCCATTGCGTACCTGTCCTTGGGTCCATCGGGCGCTCCGTCTTCGGGCGGAGCGGCGGGTGACAGGGCGACCCCGCTGCCGATCGGTCACCTGTGGTGGAGCCGGTGCGGTGGAGGCGGACGACGCCGTGGAAGCCCTCGAGGCCATCCTCCGCCCGTAGCCCACGCACGGACAGCGTGATAACCGTGGGAACTCGGGCGGGATATCCGTGATTCCTCGCTCCCGGTCCGCCCCCACCAGGCATAAGGTGCCGCCGTGGGGTCACGCGAGCCGTCGGAGGACGGACGTGCGCCGGATCGGCCGATCCGGCTGGTCGTGGTCGATGACCACGCACTCGTCCGCGAGGGCATCTGCGAGCTCCTCGCCCAGCACGCGGACCTCGCCGTCGTCGCCGTCGCATCGTCCGTCGCCGGCGCCGTCGCCGCCATCTCCGCCGAGCGGCCGCACGTGGCGCTCGTCGACTTCCGGCTCGAAGACGGCTCTGGCCTCGACGTCCTCGACGGTGCCCAGCGGGACGGCGTCCCTGTCCGCGTCCTGATCGTCAGCGCCTTCGACGACCCCGCCTACGTCACCGAGTCCGTGTCGAGGGGTGCCTCCGGGTACCTGCTCAAGACGGCGACGGGCGACGAGCTCGCCGGCGCGGTGCGGGCGGTGGCGGCCGGTGCGATCGCCCTCGACCACAGCCTCGTCCACCTGCTGTCGCACCCGGCGATGGATTCCGGTCCGCGCGCGCTCGCCGGCTTCTCCGCCCGCGAGCTGCAGGTGCTGACCTGTTTGGCCAGCGGGTGGACGAACCGCCACACCGCCGACGAGCTGGGGCTGAACGTGCGGACGGTGGAGGGCTACGTGACCGAGCTCCTGGCCAAGTTGGGGGTGGCGTCACGGACGGAAGCGGCGTTGTGGGCGGCACGGCACGGGGTCGCACCGGCCGCGGGGTCGCCGTCGGGATGATCCGTCGCGCCTGGCGGGACACGCTTCGCCCGCCCGTTCGGGACGCGCGCTTCTGGGTCGTCCAAGGCCTCGTGATCGTGATCGCCGGCGTCCACCTCCTCGGTGACCAGGCCGGCGTCCTGCGCACGACGCCGTTCCCGGCGTCCGAGACGGTGGGTCTCCTGCTCGTCCCCGTGGCGTACGCGGCGGCGGCCTTCGGTCTCGGCCCGTCGGTGGCGACGGCACTGTGGTCGTGGGCGCTGTGGATGCCCGACCTGCTCCTTCCCCGTGACGAGGGCCAGCCGTTCGCGGATCTGGTGGAGCTGACGCTGATCACGGCGGTTGCCGTCCTCGTCGGGTTCCGCATCGAGCGGGAGCGGGCCGCCCGCGCGACGGCCGAGCGGGCCGACGCCGAGCACCAGGCGGCCGAGCACCGCTACCGGAGCCTGCTCGACGCACACGCGTCGCCCACCCTGCTCGTCGACGGGACCGGTACCGTCGTCCTCGCCAACCCGGCAGCTCGGTCGCTCTTCGGCGAGGGGATCGCCGGCAGCCGGGCCGCGGACCTGGGCCTCGAGGCCGCCGGGCTGGGCCTCGAGGCCGCCGGGCTGGCCGAGGAACCTGACGGGCTGGCCGGGACCTCGGCGGCGCGGGGGCTGGCGCGCCGCCTGGTGGTGGGCAGCGGCGACGGCGCCCGCGAGCTCCGGGTCCGGTCGACCGTGGTCA
>JAJZJT010000212.1 GCA_021809995.1 Actinomycetes bacterium | reverse complement strand
CTGCTCTCGCCAGCTCGGGCCCGGCTGGCGCCGCGCCGACGGCACCGGTCCCTCCAGGGCCGACGCCAACGCCCGCGGCAGCGACAGCCGCTCCCGCCGCTGATCCGACGCCGAAGCCAACGCCCGTGGCAGCGACAGCGGCTCCCGCCGCGGAACCGGTGCCGTTGCAGGCGGCCCGACCGGGGTCGGGTGGCGTCGGCTTGACGGCCGACGAGCTGGCCACGGCGGCGGGCGCGGACCCGGCAGTCGTCCGCCAGCTCCACGAGTTCGGCCTGGTGGCGCCGGTCGTCCTCGGCGGCGTCGAGTACTTCGACGAGGGGGCTCTGGCGGTGGCGAAGCTTGCCGCCTCCTTCGCCGTCTTCGGCATCGAGCCGCGCCATCTGCGTCTCTACAAGCACGCCGCCGAGCGCGAGGCGGGCTTCGTCGAGCAGGTGGTCGTCCCGCTCCTGCGACAGCGGAACCCGGAGGCTCGCGGGCGCGCCGCCACGACCGCCGCCGAGCTGGCGAGGTTGGGCCAGGCCCTGCGCAGCGAGCTCATGCGACAGGCGCTCGTCGCCCTCCTGGGGCACGACGCCGTCCAGCCCTGAGGGGCTCCGCCGGCTGCGGAGGTCGGAACCTCGCGAGCCGACGGGGGGTCGGTCCGACTACATTGCAGGCATGGTCGAAGTTCGCCTTCGTGCCGTGCGGGTCGACCTCCAGTCGAACACCCCGGTGCTCCTCCTGCAGGAGCCTGAGGGCGTCGGACGGACGCTGCCCATCTTCATCGGAGCGCCCGAGGCGACGGCCATCGCCTTCGCCCTCCAGGGGATGGACACGCCGAGGCCGATGACGCACGACCTGATCCGCGACCTCCTCGACGCCTTGGGCACGACCGTGACGAGAGTCGTGGTCACGGAGCTGCGCGGCTCGACGTACTACGCCGAGATCATCCTCGACCAAGGGGGACGCGAGGTTCCCGTGTCGTCCCGGCCCTCGGACGCCGTGGCCGTAGCGGTGCGGACCGGCTCGCCGCTGTTCGTGGCCGACGAGCTGATGGACGCGGAGGGCATCCTGCTGGCGGTCGAGGACGAGACGGAGGAGGGCGGCCTGGACGATGGCGAGGACGCGACGCCCGACGAGCTGGTCGGCGAGTTCCGCCAGTTCCTCGACACCATTCGGCCCGAGGACTTCTCGTCCTGACACCTCTCCGTCTGCACCGGTCCTTCGTCTGGGCCGCGGCCGTCGTGGTCGCCGGCGTGGCGCTCGCTGCCTGCTCCTCGGGCAGCCCGAAGCGCGTCGCCGCCCGGAGCACGACACCGTCGACGTCGGTCGCCTCCTCGACGACGACCACCTCGTCGACGGCACCACCGACGTCCCCGAGCACGACGGCGTCGGGTCCGTCCCGGTGCCGCAGCACGGCCCTCGTGCCTGCGGTCGGGGGCACCTCCGCGGCAGCTGGGACGATCGAGGTCACGGTCACCCTCCGCAGCACGGCCGCCGGGCCGTGCACCCTCGTCGGGTACCCGGGGCTCCAGCTGCTGGGTCCCGGTGGCGTCCCGCTGCCGACTGACGTGGTCCGGGGCGGGACGCTCGGCTTCGTGTCGATGGCACCGGCGACCGTGGTCGTGGCGCCGGGTGCGTCGGTGGCGTTCAACATCGGCTTCACCGACGTGCCCGTCGGGGGCGAGACGAGCTGCGCGCAGTCGGCGTCCCTCCTCGTGACGCCGCCCAACGCCTACGGGCACGTCACGCTGGCCTCACGGCTGGCGCCGTGCGACCACGGACGGATGGCGGTTTCGCCCGTCTTCCTCACCACCGGCCCGGACGCCGTGTCGATGGCGCCCAAGCTGGGCTGACGGGGGCGTCGGGAACGGGCTCGGTCCGGCCGTCCCGCCAAGGGGACCGCGACGCGCTCACCAGTCCGGGGAGACGAGCACTCGTCCACGGACGCCGCCGGCGAGGATGGCGGCGAGCGCGTCGGGCAGCCCGGTGAGGCCGACCTCGTCGGCCACCATGGCCTCGAGGGTCGCGTCGTCGAACGCCTCGGCGAGGTCGGACCACACGGCGATGCGCTCGTCGATCGGGGTCTGGACGGTGTCGATCCCGACCAGCGAGACGGCCCGGACGATGAACGGGTAGACGGTGGTGGACAGCTCCGAGCCGCCCGTCAGCCCACTGGCTGCGACGACGCCGCCGTAGCGCACCGAACGCAGGACCGCGGCCAGCACGGTACCGCCCACGCAGTCGACGGCACCGGCCCATCGCTCGGGGCCGAGCACGCGTTCGGGCTGCTCGACGAGGTCGCGACCGACGACAGACGAGGCACCGAGGGCACGGAGGTACTCGTGCTCGTCCGTCTTCCCGGTGCTGGCCACGACGTCGTAGCCGTGCCGGGCGAGCAGGGCCACGGCCATCGACCCGACGCCCCCCGACGCGCCGGTGACGAGGACGGGCCCGTCGTCGGGGGCCACCCCGCCTTGGGCGAGACGGCGAGCCGAGAGGGCCGCGGTGAACCCGGCCGTGCCGATGAGCGCAGCGTGGCGGGTGCTCAGGCCGTCCGGGAGCGGGACGACCCACGAGCCCGGCACGCGCAGATAGCGGGCGAAGGCTCCGTGCCGGGCCACACCCACGTCGTAGCCGTGGACCACGACCTCGGTGCCCGGCGCCACGACGGCGCTGTCGACGACGGTCCCCGCCCCGTCGACGCCGGGGACGAGCACGTCGGCACGAGCCACTCGGTTGCCGGGTCGAGTGACCATGCCGTCCTTGTAGTTGACCGCAGACCAGTCGACTCGGACGAGGGTGTCACCGTCGGGGAGGTCGGCGAGCTCCAGGGCCGTCACCCCCCCGGTCACGCCGCTGCCACGGCGCGAGACCACGTAGGCAGGGAAGGGCGAGGTCGGCAGAGCGAGGTCGGGCCGGTGTGCCATGAGGGTACCGTACCGACTCGGTGGACGAGCTCCGTGGACGCGCCAGGACGACCGGCCTCGCCGGCGCGGCCTCGCCGTTCTCGCCGGCCGCCGTCGCTGCCGCCCGCGTCTCGGCGCGCGACCTCACCGCGGCGCGGGGATCGCTGTACTGGGTGGAGTCGCGTCCGTGGGAGGGCGGTCGCCAGGTCGTGGTCCGGTGGCGTCCCGGCTCACCCGCACGGGACGTGTCCCCGCCGGGGACCAGCGTGCGCAGCCGCGTCCACGAGTACGGGGGCGGCGCGTTCGCCTGCCGGGACGGGGTCCTCGTCGTCGTCGACGCCTCCGACCAGCATGTCTACCGGCTGGACGGCGAGGGAGCCCGGGCTCGAAGGTCGCGGTGCTCGCCCGAGCCCCCGTTGCCAGGCCGCCAACGGCGCTACGGCGACCTCCAGCCCGACGGTCCGGTCGGGTGGGTGGTGGCGGTCGAGGAGGAGCACGAGCTCACCAGGGTGCGTCACCGCCTCGTCGCCCTCGCGACGGACGGGCGGCCGAGGCGGTGCGTCCTCGTCGACGACGGGTCCTTTGTCGCCGCCCCACGGCCGTCGCCGGACGGTTCGCTCCTCGCCTGGGTGACATGGCGCCACCCGGACCTTCCGTGGGACCGTTCGGCCCTCGTGGTCGGCCGGCTCGGGCGTGACGACGCGGGCGACCCGGTGCTGACCGATGCCGCCGCCGTGGCCGACGACCCGGGCTCGTCGGTGGGCCAGCCACGCTGGCGCCCCGACGGGTCCCTGTCGTGGATGTGGGACCGGAGCGGCTGGTGGCTGCCGTATGCCGCGGCGCTCACCGGTGTCGGGAGGGGAGCCGGTTCCGCGGGCACCGTGCTCGCCGGGACGCCGGTGCCGATGGTGCCGACAGGGACCGCCGCGGAGTTCCACGCTCCCGACTGGGCGCTCGGCCAGCGCACGGCCGTAGACCTCGCCGACGGGAGCGTGGTGTGCCGGATGCGAGCGGAGGGCGCCGACCGGCTGGTCCGTCTGGTCCCCGAGGATCGCCCCCGCCCCGGCGGGCCACCTCGGGCACGCGGACGACCACCGTCTACCTGGCGGCTCGAGCTCGTCGCCCAGCCGTTCGTGGCCGTCGAGGGCGTGGCCCATCTCGAGGGTGACGAGGTGGGGGTGCTCGGGGCGACCGCCGAGGAGGGCGGGCTCGTGGCCGTCGTGTCGGTCGCGGGAGGCGAGCGGGCCCGCGTGGCGCGACAGCCTCCCGCTCCGTGGGTGCCGTCCGACGTCTCGCCGTGGCGCTCCGTCGTGGTCGACGGCCCCGCCGGAGCACTGCCCGGCCTGTTCTACCCCGCCCGCCCGGGATCGGGACCGGGTGACCCGCCACCCCTCGTCGTCTTCTGCCATGGCGGTCCGACCGGCGGGGTCGACCCTGGCTTCGACCCGCTCGTCCAGGCGTGCACGGGCCGGGGGCTCGCCGTGGCGGCGGTCGACTACCGGGGAAGCAGCGGCCACGGACGCGCCTACCGGCACGAGCTGCGCCATGCGTGGGGGGTCGTCGACGCCGAGGACTGTGCGGCGTTCGCCCGAGCACTGGCGGGGCGCGGCTGGGTCGACGGCCGGCGTATGGCCGTGCGGGGCACCAGTGCCGGCGGCTTCACCGCCCTGCGTGCGTTGGCCCGGGACGACTGCTTCCGAGGGGCGGTCGTCTGGTACGGGGTGACCGACCTCGAGGCGCTTGCTGCGGAGACGCACGACTTCGAGTCGCACTACGTCGACTGGCTGGTCGGCCCGCTCGTGACGCACCGGGCTCGCTACGAGGAACGCTCGCCGTTGCGCCACCCCGAGGAGCTGCGAGGGTCGGTCCTGCTCCTGCAGGGGACCGAGGACCCGGTCGTCCCGGCTGCCCATGTGCGGGCGTTCGCCCGCCGAGCCGCCGACGCCGGCGTCGACGTCCGCCTGCTCGAGCTGGCAGGCGAGGGCCATGGCTTCCGCCGGGCGGACAGCCTCGAGCAGTGCGTTGCCGCCGAGCTCGACTTCTACGGCGAGGTGCTCGGAACCGGCCCCGAGCGGGCGGCGGGTGCGCCATCGGGACGAGGCCCCCGGGGTAGGGTGGATCGTGGCGAGAGGCGCTGAGACGGTGGCCCCGGTGACCCCGGCGGCGGTGGGCGTCGTCGGGCGGCCCGGCGGTCCGACGGCCCGGGTGGCCGGGTGGCTCCGGGCGACCTCCCCGCTCCAGC
>JAJZJT010000211.1 GCA_021809995.1 Actinomycetes bacterium | reverse complement strand
GTCGTGACGGTTGCCAAGGCGCTGGGCAACGGCGTGCCCGTCGGCGCGTGCTGGGCCCGTGCCGAGGTGGCGGCGGCGTTCTCGCCGGGCGACCACGGGTCGACGTTCGGCGGGCAGCCACTCGCCGTGGCAGCGGCGCGTGCGACGCTCGCCGTCCTCGAGGCCGAGGACGCCCCCCGCCGCGCCGAGCGGGCCGGAGCCCGGCTGGCGGCCGGTCTGGCACGGGTCGACGGTGTCGACCACGTGCGTGGCCGCGGCCTGCTCCTCGGCGCCGTGCTGGCGGCGCCTGTGGCGCCGGCCGTGACCCGGGCGGCGCTCGATGCCGGCCTGGTCGTGAACGCCCCGCGTCCCGACGTGCTCCGGCTCGCTCCGTCTCTGCTGGTGAGCGACGAGGAGATCGACCAGGCCGTCGGCGTCCTCGCCGACGTCCTCCCCGCCGTGCTCGAAGGAGGGCCGACCCCGTGACCGTCCACGTCCTCGACGTCGCAGACCTCGGCCGGGACGGCCTTGCCGAGGTCGTGCGCCTCGCCGCGCTCCCCGCCGGCTCCTTCGCCGGGCAGCTCGCCGGCCGCGGGGTGGCGCTGCTCTTCGAGAAGCCGTCGAACCGGACCCGCAACAGCTCGGAGCTGGCCGTGGCCACGATGGGGGGCCACCCCGTCTCGATCGGCGACGACGAGGTCGGCATCGACCGGCGGGAGACGGCCGAGGACGTCGCACGCACGCTGGCGTGCTTCCACGCTGCCGTGTGCGCGCGGGTGCGCGACCACGGCACGCTCGAGCGGATGGCTGCCGCCGTCGACGGTGCAGGGATGGCGGTCCCGATCGTGAACCTGCTGTCGGACCGGGCTCACCCGTGCCAGGCCCTCGCCGACCTCGTCACCCTCGACCAGTGCTTCGGTGCCGCGACCTTCGGGGAGCGGGTGCTCGCCTATGTCGGCGACGCCAACAACGTCTGGCGGTCGCTCGCCGCCGCCGCCGCCCTCGTCGGCATGGCGACCCGGGTGGCGTCGCCGCCCGGGTACGGGCCGAGCGAGGAGGACGTGGCTGCCATCACCGCCCTCGGCGGCGAGCTCGAGGTCACCGACGACCCGGCGGCCGCCGTGAGGGACGCGGATGCCGTCTACACCGACGTGTGGACGTCGATGGGCCAGGAGGCCGAGGCCGAGGCCCGACGACGGGCGTTCGCCGGCTTCTCGGTCGACGCCGCTCTCGTCTCCCTGGCCTCGCCGGACGCCGTCGTGCTGCACTGCCTCCCCGCTCACCGGGGCGAGGAGATCGCCGCCGAGGTGGTCGACGGACCGAGGAGCGTCGTGTGGCAGCAGGCGGCGAACCGGATGACGTCGATGCGAGGCCTCCTCTCGTGGCTCCTCGGACCGAACGGGGGAGCGCGCTCGTGACGACGAAGGCCCAGCGCCGCCACCGGATCGCCCGGCTCCTCGAGTCGGAGGCGGTCGCGAGCCAGTCCCACCTGGTCGAGCTGTTGGCCGCCGAGGGCATCGACGCCACGCAGGCGACGGTCTCTCGGGACCTCGACGAGCTCGGTGCCGTCAAGGTGCGCTTGCCGGGCGGAGACGCTGTGTACGCCCTCCCGGAGCTCCCGACCCAGCAGGTAGCACCGTCGGACCACCTCCGGCGAGTGCTCGGCGAGTGGGTAGCCGAGATCACGTCCTCGGCCAACCTCGTCGTGGTCCGGACGCCGCCCGGCTCTGCCCATGTCGTAGGCTCGGCGCTCGACCGGAGCGGGTTCCCGGGCGTGGTCGGGACCGTGGCGGGCGACGACACGGTCCTCGTGGTGGCGGCCGAGGGCGAGGGCGGCTCGGCAGTGGCGGCACGGTTGGCCGAGGTGGCCGGCATCGAGATCGAGCAGGGGCAGACAAGGAAGGGAAGACGATGACGACGCGCGTGGTGCTTGCGTACAGCGGAGGGCTCGACACCTCGGTGGCGGTGCGATGGCTCATGGAGAACCACGACGCCGAGGTGGTCGCCGTGGCGGTCGACGTCGGCCAGGAGGTCGAGGCCGGCGGGTGGGAGGCGCTCCGCCAGCGGGCGCTCGCCGCCGGGGCCGTCGAGGCGGTGGTGGTCGACGCCCGAGACGAGCTCGCCGAGGAGTTCTGCGTGCCCGCCCTGCTGGCGAACGCGAAGTACGAGGGGAAGTACCCGCTCGTCTCCGCGCTGTCGCGTCCGGTGATCGTGCGGCACCTGGTGGACCAGGCGCGCCGCCATGGCGCCGGTGCCGTGGCGCACGGTTGTACCGGCAAGGGCAACGACCAGGTTCGCTTCGAGGTCGGGACCCGTGCCCTCGCTCCCGACCTCGACGTGCTCGCTCCGGCGCGGGTGTGGGGGCTCACCCGTGAGGAGTCGATCGACTACGCCGAGCGGTGGGGCATCCCGCTCACCGTGACGAAGGAGAAGCTCTACTCGATCGACGAGAACCTGTGGGGCAAGGCGATCGAGTGCGGCGTCATCGAGGACCCGTGGAACCGTCCTCCCGAAGACGTCTACACGCTCACCCGGCCCCGCGCCGAGGAGCCCCGGGAGCTCGTCGTGGGGTTCGAGGCCGGCGTCCCCGTGTCCGTCGACGGACGCTCGCTGACGCCACGGGCGCTCATCGCCGAGCTGAACGACGTGGTCGGCTCCTACGGGTTCGGCCGGCTCGACATGGTCGAGAACCGTCGGGTCGGCATCAAGAGCCGAGAGACCTACGAGTGCCCCGCGGCCCTGGCCCTGCTGCTCGCCCACGCCGACCTCGAGGACCTCACGCTCGAGCGCGACGTCCACCACGAGAAGGCCCGCCTCGAGCCGCGGTGGGCCGAGCTGGTCTACGACGGGCTGTGGTTCTCGCCGCTCAAGCGTTCCCTCGACGCCTTCATCGCCGAGACCCAGCGGTACGTGACCGGCGAGGTCCGCCTCCGCCTCGAGCCGGGACGGTGCTGGGTGGTCGGGCGGCGCAGCCCGATCAGCCTCTACGACCACGACCTGGCCACCTACGACGCGTCGGACACCTTCCGCCACGAGGACGCCGAAGGGTTCGTGCGCCTGTGGGGGCTGGGTGTGGCGACGTGGGCTGCCCGGCAGGAGCTCGCCCGGCCCGACGACGCCCGATGACGCTGTGGCACGGGCGCCTCGGTGGAGGGACCGCCGCTGAGGTGATGGCCTTCACGGCGAGCCTGGCCGTCGACCGGCGTCTCGCCGACGACGACCTGGCCGGCTCGCGGGCTCACGTCCGCGGGCTGGGCCGCGGCGGCCTGCTCGCCGAGGAGGAGGTGGCCACCCTGCTCGCCGCCCTCGAACGGGTCGAGCACGAGCTCGGCACGGGGACGTTCGCCTTCACGGACGACGACGAGGACATCCACACCGCCGTCGAGCGGCGGGTGACCGAGATCGCCGGTGACGTGGGCGCAAAGCTCCACACCGGGCGGAGCCGTAACGACCAGGTCGCCACCGACCTGCGCCTCTACGTCCGCCGTGCCGTCGTCGCCGTCGTCTCGGGCGTCCTCGAGCTCGAGGACGTCCTCCGGGCACGGGCGGTCGAGGCCGGGGACGCCTACCTGCCCGGCTACACGCACCTCCAGCGGGCGCAGCCCGTCCTGCTCGCCCACCACCTGCTGGCTCACGGCTGGGCCCTCACCCGCGACGTGGACCGCCTCCTCGCGTCGGCGGCGCGCGCGGACGTCTCGCCGCTCGGCGCCGGCGCGCTCGCCGGCTCGTCGCTCGCCCTCGACCCGGCGGGGACGGCCGAGGACCTCGGCTTCTCCGGCGTCTTCGACAACTCGCTCGACGCCGTGTCCGACCGCGACTTCGTGGCCGAGGTCCTCTTCGACCTGGCGCTCCTCGGCGTGCACCTGTCTCGGATGGGCGAAGAGCTCGTCCTGTGGTCGACCGAGGAGTTCGGCTTCGCCGTGCTGGAGGACGCCTACGCCACGGGGAGCTCGATGCTCCCCCAGAAGAAGAACCCGGACGTGGCCGAGCTGGCACGCGGCAAGGCCGGCCGGTTGGTGGGCAACCTGACGGGGCTCCTCGTCACGTTGAAAGGGCTCCCGCTCTCCTACAACCGCGACCTGCAGGAGGACAAGGAACCCCTCTTCGACTCGGTCGAGCAGACCACGCTGGCGCTGGCCGCCATGGCCGGGATGTTGCGCACCGTCCGCTTCGACCTGGGCAGGATGCAGGACGCTGCCGACGGGCCGGCGTCGGCCGCCGTCGACCTGGCCGAATGGCTGGTGGGACGGGGCATGCCGTTCCGGCAGGCGCACGCCGTGGTCGGGAGCCTGGTCCGCGACTCGCTCGAACGGCACGTCCCCCTGGTCGAGCTGGTGGACGCCCACCCCGACCTCGGTCCGGAGGCGGTGGCGCTGCTCGAGCCGGGAACGGCGGTCACCCGTCGCACGACGCCGGGCGGGGCCGGCCCCGGGCCGGTCGCCACCCAGCTGGAACGGTTTGCCCTTCGCATCGAGCGCGACCGTGCCCGCGCGGGCGTCGGCCCGGATTGACAAGCCAGCGCGGGGCCAGTACAGTCGTAAGTCCGGTGAGCGGGATCCAATCCGCAAACCGGCCGCCGGAGCCGCCGACCAGATCGGCTAAGCTCCTGCAGACGTCGGGCACCGACGCCCTCGGGTGTGTGTCCGGTCGCTCCTTGAAAACGGAATAGTGATAGCCAAAAGCCAGTGCGGGTGGCCGTGTCTCGAATCACGGTCATCAAGTAAGTAAGCACTGAACGGACAATGTCTGTTCTGTGCCAGCATTCAGTCGGTTGAAGGGAAAACAGTGTCCCGGAGACCGGCTCTCCGATTTCGCTGCCACCTCCGGGTGGCGACGGAGTCTCGATGGAGAGTTTGATCCTGGCTCAGGACGAACGCTGGCGGCGTGCCTAACACATGCAAGTCGAACGGGGTCCATTCGGTAGCAATACCGATGAAGACCTAGTGGCGAACGGGTGAGTAGCACGTGAGCAACCTGCCCCGAAGACCGGGACAACACCGGGAAACCGGTGCTAATACCGGATATCCCCACCAGATCGCATGTTTTGGTGAGGAAATGGATTCCGCTTCGGGAGGGGCTCGCGGCCTATCAGCTTGTTGGTGGGGTAACGGCCTACCAAGGCATCGACGGGTAGCTGGTCTGAGAGGACGATC
>JAJZJT010000210.1 GCA_021809995.1 Actinomycetes bacterium | reverse complement strand
GACGAGCCGTTCGCGGACGCGCCGCCGGGTGCGGCAGGTCAGGGAAGCGAGGGAGACCTCGACGAGGGGGACCTCTCTCGCGTCCTGACGGTGCCCAACCTGGTCACCGTTGTACGCCTGGCGTGCGTCCCCGTCTTCGTGTGGCTCCTCTTCGGGGCGGGACGCCAGACGGCGGCGGCGATCCTCCTTGGGGTCCTCGGCGCCACCGACTGGGTGGATGGGATGGTGGCGCGCCGCTTCCGCCAGGTCTCGACGCTCGGCAAGGTGCTCGACCCGGTGGCCGACCGGGTCCTCGTCGGCACGGCGGTCATCGCGATCGTCGTCCACGGCGCGGTGCCCGTGTGGTTCGCCACGGCCACACTGGTGCGTGAAGCCGTCGTGTCGCTGGCCGTGGTGGCCCTCGCCTCCCTCGGTGCGACGCGCATCGACGTGCTCTGGGTCGGCAAGGCGGGGACCTTCGCCCTGATGTTCGCCTACCCGGCGTTCCTCCTGAGCCACGGGACGGCCGGCTGGCAGGTGCCGTTCCACGTCTTCGCCTGGGTCTCCGGCGGGGTGGGGCTCGTCCTGGCGTGGCTGGCGGCGGCGTCCTACGTGCCGGTGGCGCGGCGTGCGCTCGCGGCGGGCAGGGCGGCCCGCGCCGGCGGTGTCGCCGAGGCTGGCGTCGCGGAGGGTCGAGGCCGGTGAAGGCGGTGATCATGGCGGGCGGCGAGGGGACGCGGCTGCGCCCGCTCACCTCCAACCAGCCCAAGCCCATGCTCCCGATGGTCAACCTGCCGATGATGGAGCACGTCGTCAACCTGCTCCGACAGCACGGCTTCGAGGACATCGTCGTGACGGTGGCGTTCATGGCGAACGCCATCCGGACGTACTTCGGCGACGGGTCCGAGTTCGGCGTGCGCATGGTCTACGCCACCGAGGAGACGCCGCTCGGAACGGCGGGATCGGTCCGCAACGCGCGCGCCGAGCTCGACGAGCGGTTCCTCGTCATCTCCGGTGACGTGCTCACCGATATCGACCTCTCGGCGGTCGTCCGTCACCACGAGGAACGGGGCGCCCTGGCCACACTGGCCCTGAAGGCCGTCGAGAACCCGCTCGAATTCGGCATCGTGATCACCCGCGACGACGGCTCGATCGAGCGCTTCCTCGAGAAGCCGACGTGGGGCCAGGTCTTCAGCGACACCATCAACACGGGCATCTACGTGCTCGAGCCCGACATCTTCGACTTCATCCCCGAGGGCCGTCCCGTCGACTTCTCGGGCGAGACGTTCCCCGCCGTGCTCGAAGCCGGCCGGCTGCTCGGCGGCTTCATCTCCGAGGGCTACTGGGAAGACGTCGGGACCATCGACGCCTATCTGCGATCCCACCAGGACATCCTCGACGGCCGCGTCCAGGTCGACATCGCCGGCTTCCAGCTCCGGCCCGGCGTGTGGCTTGGCAAGGGAGCCGAGGTCGACCCCTCGGCGGTCATCGACGGTCCGGCGGTCATCGGCGACAACACGGTCGTCGGCCCGGGAGCGCACCTCGGCAGCTACTGCACCCTCGGACGGAACCTGAAAGTCGGCGACAACGCCATCGTCGAGCGGTCGGTCGTGCACGACAACGCCTACCTCGGCCCGGGGGTGCGGATCGAGGGGAGCGTCCTCGGACGGGGTGCGGACCTCCGCCCAGGCGCCCGCTGCGAGGAGGGCGTGGTGCTCGGCGAGTCGTGCTTCGTCGGCGCCCACGCCGAGCTCCGCAGCGGTGTCAAGGTCTACCCGTTCAAGACGGTCGAGGCCGGCGCCATCGTCAACTCGTCGATCGTGTGGGAGTCGCGCGGAGCCCGCTCGCTCTTCGGACGCGACGGCGTCGCCGGTCTGGCGAACGTCGACATCTCGCCGGAGCTCGCCGTCCGTCTGTCCATGGCGTGGGCGTCGACCCTCGAGAAGGGGAGCACGGTGACGGTGTCGCGCGACACGAGCCGGGCGGCCCGCGTCCTCAAGCGGGCGATCATGGTGGGCTGCAACGCGGCGGGCGTCAACGTCGACGACCTCGAGGCAGCCACCGTGCCGGTGACGCGGTTCCAGGTGCGCACCTCGCGGAGCCTGGGCGGGGTGACGGTCCGGCTCGACCCCGCCGACCCGCAGACGGTCGTGGTCCGCTTCTTCGACGAGAACGGCGTCGACCTCGACGAGTCGACGCAGCGCAAGATCGAACGGCTCTACTACCGGGAGGACTTCCGCCGAGTGGCCGCCCGCGACATCGGCGACATCGGCTTCCCGCCCCGGGCCCTCGAGTACTACACGGCCGCCCTCATCGAGTCGGTGGACCTCTCCCGTGCTCGCGACGCCGGGCTCAAGCTCGTCCTCGACTACTCGTTCGGCACCGCGAGCTTCGTGATGCCCAACCTGCTGGCCAAGTTGGACGCCGAGGTGCTCGTCGTCAACCCCTACGCCAACACGGCGAGCGTGGTCGGCTTCGACCGGGACGCCGCAGCGGCCCGCGTCGCCGAGCTGGTCCGGGCCTCGGGGGCGCACCTCGGTGCGGTCGTCGACGCCGGTGGGGAGCACGTCACCGTGGTCGACGACCAGGGCCACGTGCTGAGCGACGACGAGGCGCTCCTCGTCTTGGTGACGCTCGTGACGGAGGACCGGCCGGCCAAGCGGGTCGCGCTGCCCGTGGCGGTCAGCCGGGCCGCCGAGGAGATCTGCCGGAGGGCGGGGACCGAGATCGTGTGGACGAAGCTCTCGGCCGCCCACCTGATGGAGGTCGCCAGCCAGCCCGACGTGGTGCTGGCCGCCAGCCAGGCCGGTGGCTTCATCTTCCCCGGCATCCTGCCCGCCTTCGACGCCGCCGCCACGCTCGTCCATCTCCTCGGGCTGCTCACCGGTTCGGGCCGGTCGCTCTCCGAGCTGGTAGCGGCCCTGCCGAAGGTCCACATCGCCCACCAGGCGGTCCACACGCCCTGGGAGCGGACCGGCATGGTGATGCGGACCCTGGTGGAGCGGTTCCACGGGCGCGACGTGGTGCTCGTCGACGGCATCAAGGTGGTCGACGAGGACGGCTGGGTCCTCGTCATCCCCGACCCCGAGGAGCCGATGACCCACGTGTGGGCGGAGGCGCCGACCGAGGGGCAGGCGGGAGTGCGAGTGCAGGAGCTCGCCGTACTGCTCCGCCAACTGCTCCGCTGACGGGGGTACTTCGCGGACTGGCGGGCTCGGCGCGAACGCCTCGGCGGGACCGCACGCCGTCGGGTAGGGTCCCGGCCATGGACACGCCCGAGGACCTCCGCTACTCGACGGACCACGAGTGGGTGCGGGCCGCCGGCGAACGGGTCCGCGTCGGCATCACCGACTACGCCCAGGACGCCCTGGGTGACGTCGTCTTCGTGGAGGTGCCGTCGGTGGGCGCCATGGTCGAGGTTGGCGGGACACTCGGTGAGATCGAGTCGACGAAGTCGGTCTCCGAGGTGTACGCGCCGGTGGCGGGCGAGGTGGTCGCCGTCAACGCGTCCCTCGCCGCTCGGCCCGAGCTGCTCAACAGCGACCCCTACGGCGACGGCTGGATCTGCGAGCTGCGGCCTGCCGACCCGTCGGCCGCAGACGGCCTGCTGGACGCCGCCGCGTACCGGGCCCTGGTCGACGGCTGAGCCGGTGGAGCCCACGCCGGAGGGGGCAGGGGGCGCGACCGGAGGCGCACCCCGCGAGCCGGACCGGGAGGCCGGGGCGCTAGCGGCTACCGTGGAGCACGTGTTCTGCCACCAGTGCGGCCATCAGAACCCCGCCGGGGTGAAGTTCTGCTCGGCGTGCGGCGCGGCATTGGCGGTACCCGCCCCGGAGACGACGGTGTCGGTGCAGCCCGTCGAGGACCTCTCGGACGCGGTCGAGGACGAGGCGTCGGTCGGACTGCTCGAACTGCCCCGATCGGCGCCGATGCTGGTCGTCAAGCACGGGCCCCAGGCAGGGACCCGGTTCGTCCTCGACGCACCCGTCGTCCGGGTGGGGCGCCACCCGGAGAGCGACATCTTCCTCGACGACATCACCGTGTCCCGGCGCCACGCCGAGTTCGTGACCGAGGGTGGCACGACGCACCTGCGCGACCTCGGGTCGCTGAACGGGACCTATGTGAACCGCGAGCGGATCGAGGACGCGGAGCTCGCCAGCGGGGACGAGGTGCAGGTAGGAAAGTTCAAGCTCGTGTTCCTCGCGGCGGCGGGCGAATGACGACGGTGGCGGAAGCAGGGCTCGACGAGCCGTGGCCCGGCGACGGCGCACGGTGAGCGGGCGGTCCTACCTGTCGATCGGCGACGTCCTCACGCTGCTCCGCCAGGAGTTCCCCGACGTCACCATCTCGAAGATCCGGTTCCTCGAGAGCCAGGGCCTCGTCAACCCCGAGCGCACGCCGTCGGGGTACCGGAAGTTCTACGACGCCGACGTCGACCGCCTGCGCTGGGTGCTCCGCCAGCAGCGCGAGCACTTCCTCCCCCTCAAGGTGATCAAGGACCGGCTCGACGAGCGCGAGACGTCCACGGTGCCGACGACCGACGACGGTGCGGACGCAGCGCGCCCTGCGCCGTCGGGGCCTGGGTCCGGCTCCGAGGAGCTGGTCGAGGTCGGTGCCGTCTCGAGCGCCCCGGCACGGGCCGGTGCGGTCGTCGTGCACGGCGGGGAGGGAGCCGCGTCTGCGGCCCACTCGGTCTCGGGCCCCGTGTCCACGTCGACGGCCGGCCGGGTCGCGGCTCCGGAGCCGCTCCCTCCGGGCCGCTCCGGCGGCCTGCCGTCGACCACGGAGCCCGCCCTCGGCGCCTCGAGCAACGGCGCGCACCGTCGTACTGGCCCTGTGGTGCCGGTGGGCGCTCGAGCGACGGTGCCCGCCACCGGTTCGGCGGCACCCGGCAACGGAGGTGCAGCCGCAGGCTCGCCCGGATCAGGTGCCAGCGGCGCCGGCCGGACCGACGGAGTGCCGGACCCCGAACGCGCACCGGGTCCGGGTGGACCGTCGGAACCGACTGCTCTCGCCAGCTCGGGCCCGGCTGGCGCCGCGCCGACGGCACCGGTCCCTCCAGGGCCGACGCCAACGCCCGCGGCAGCGACAGCCGCTCCCGCCGCTGATCCGACGCCGAAGCCAACGCCCGCGGCAGCGACAGCGGCTCCCGCCG
>JAJZJT010000209.1 GCA_021809995.1 Actinomycetes bacterium | reverse complement strand
ACGAGGCTCCCGGCCCCTCGAGGACGAGGCCGGCAGCCAGCACCACGACGACGGCGAGGAGGACGCCGGCCCCCCGGCCGCGGCCGTGCCAGCCGGTCCCCGTCCCGCGGCCGTGCCAGCCGGGCCCCGTCCCGCGGCCGTGCCAGCCGGGCCGGTCCGGGCGGTGGGGACGACCGCTCCGCGGCAGGACGCGCCCGCGCCACGGCGTCGCTCGGCTGGGTCTGCCTGTTCGGGCGGGCGAGGGCATGCGTGCGGTCCGTCCGACCCCGACAGGCGTACGTGCCGGCCCGGGGATCGGTCCTTCTCAGGCTACTCCCAGGTTCAGCGAGGACGTGCCCGCCTCTTCCGCACGGAGCAGCGTGACGCTCCATGATGGAGGTGAGGGGTGCACGGGACGTCGGGGAGGAGCGGTGATGACGGACGATGACGGCGGCTTCGGCGGCGAGCACCGCGGAAGGCGTCCGCCTGTTGTCGAGCGGGCCGAGGAGGCCTTCGAGCGCGGGCTCGACGTCGCTCGGCTCGTCGTGGTGGTCCCCGTGGCCGTGCTGGTGCTCGCCGGCGCCGGGGCGTTCGTCTACGGGACCTACGTGTTCCTCTCCTCGGTGCGCGCCGTGGTCGAGGAGCCGTTGCCGGTCGGCCACCGGATCGGTCTCTTCCTGGCCGTCGTCGACCTCTTCCTCGTGGGCGCCACCCTCCTCATCGCCGCGTTCGGGCTCTACGAGCTCTTCGTGAGCCGGGTGGACCCGGGGGGCGTACCCCGGCTGCCCGGGTGGCTCGAGATCCACGACCTCAACGACCTGAAGGCCCGGGTCATCTCCATGCTCGTGCTCGTGGCGTCGGTGAGCTTCGTCGAGACGGCCGCTGCCGCGACGGACGGGCGCCTCGTGCTCGAGATCGGCGGCGGCGTGGCGGCAGTCGTCGTGGCGCTCACCGCCTACCTCCGCTTCGGAGGCTCGGGGCACGGGGAGCAGTGAGGGACGGGCTGTCGCGCCCAGTCGCTCCCGCGGTACCGTGCGGGTGCAGAGGAGGCCTGGTGAGGACGGGGAAGACGACACGACCGGGGCGACGGTGAGCCCGCAGCTCGCGAGGCCGAAGGTGGCGCTCGTGGTCAACCCGGTGAAGGTCCCCGACGCGGACGCCGTGGTAGCTCGCGCTCGCCTTCGGGCGGCGCTCGCCGGCGCTCCACCACCGCTGCGCTTCGACACCACCGTCGACGACCCCGGTACGGGCCAGGCGCGTGACGCCCTGGCGACGGGGGCCGACGTGGTCCTTGCCTGCGGCGGCGACGGCACGGTGACGGCGTGCGCTCGGGCGCTGGCAGGCTCGGACGCCGCGCTCGCCGTCCTGCCGAGGGGGACCGGCAACCTTCTGGCCCGCAACCTGGGCGTGCCCCTCGACACCGACGGCGCTCTCGACGTTGCGTTCGGGCCCGCCCGGCGACGGGTGGACGTGCTCGACGCCGGGGACCGTCAGTTCCTGGTGATGGCCGGCGTCGGCTTCGACGCCGCGCTCGTGCGCGAGACCGACGAGGAGGCGAAGGGGCGGTTCGGGTGGCTGGCCTACGTCCTCGCCGCCGGGCGAGCGCTGCGCTCGGCGTCGAGGCGGCGGTTCCACGTGACGGTCGACGGGGTCCATACCGTACGGGCGGCGGCGGTGGGCGCCCTCGTCGGCAACGTCGGCACCCTGCGCGGCGGGATGACCCTGTTCCCCGACGCACGGCCCGACGACGGGTTGCTCGACGTGCTCGTGTTCGCTCCCCGCGGCGCCACTCAGTGGCTGAGCGTGGCGTGGCACGGCCTGCGGGGACGCGCTCACCGCTCACCGCACGCCCAGACGCTTCGCGGCCGTGAGGTTCGGATCGTCCTCGACGACCCATTGCCGGTCGAGTTCGACGGCGACCACGTCGGCGAGGTCACCGAGCTGACGGTGCGGGTGCGACCCCGCGCCCTGCGCCTGTGCGCCCCGCCGCCCGGCGCCCGACCCGAGGTCAGTCCGCGCCCGTGGGGACCGGGCATCCTGCCCCACCCGGCGCTCGGGCCCGAGGTGGCCCGCGTCACGCCGCCCGAGCAGCAGCGGCGCTCGGGCTGACCCGCGTCCGGCCGGCCGCCCGAAGCGGGCCCCCGAGCGACCGGGCTCGAGGCTGCCCTGTCCGCGTCCGTGGTGCTCAGCGCAGTCGGACGAGCGTGGTGACGGCGTCGTAGCGCTTCGCCGGCCCGCGCACGCGCCAGCGCTCCTCGACCGTGGTCGGGCTTCGTACCCGTGTCGTGAGCTCGTAGCGGTCGGCACCGCAGTCGTGCCTGGCGTGCCAGGTTCCGGTGGTGAGGTCGAGGTCGACGAAGGGCCGGCCGTCGGCGAAGTGGAGCATGACGGCCCCGTCGCCGCGCGCCCGGAGCTCGAGCACCCGGTGGGCCGGGCCCCGGTGCGTCCCGAAGTGCACGTCACCGACCTCGAGGTAGGTGGCCGAGGTGCATGCCTGCCCGGGGGAGCGCTCGACGCTCGCCGTGCCGGTGAAGGTGCCGGAGCTGCCGAGGCGGTGGTCCTCGATGACGCGGCGCACCTCCCAGGTGCCCACCAGGAATGCGAGCGTGTCGGCGACGTCCACGGCCGCAATCTTCCCGCGCCGAGCGACCGACTGCGGGTCCGGACCGGATGCGACTCGGTGCCCGTGTGGGCCGCGTCCGCTTGCTAAGGTCAGCCGGTCACGGGCGGGGCGGACCGCCGCCGCCGAGGCCGGAGCCGAGGAGGAGCCGTACACATGTCGCAAGCTGTCGCGCTGCCACGCAATCGACCGGTGGTGCTCGCCGACCTGCTGCCGGGCACGCTCGTGCGCGACGTGCTGCTCGTCGTCGGGGCTGCCGGCCTGGTCGGCCTGCTCGCCCAGGTGTCGGTCCACCTCTCCTTCACCCCGGTGCCCATCACCGGCCAGACCCTCGGCGTGCTGCTCGCCGGCACGGCACTCGGGTGGAAGCGCGGTGCGGCCGCCATGGCCCTCTACGCGGTGGCCGGCGTGGCCGGTGTGCCGTGGTTCGCCGGGCACGCCAGCGGGTACGTCGGCTCATCGTTCGGCTACATCGTCGGCTTCTTCCTCTGCGCCGCGCTGTGCGGACGGCTCGCCGAGCGGGGCGCCGACCGGTCGTTGTGGAAGTCAGTCCCGGCCATGGTGGCCGGCGAGGTCGTCATGTACGGCGTGGGCGTCACCTGGCTTGCCGTCAGCCTGCACGTCGGTCCGGCCAAGGCGATCTCCCTCGGGCTCACCCCGTTCCTCGCCGGGGACGCCATCAAGGCGGCGCTCGCCGCCGGGCTGCTGCCCGCCGCCTGGAAGCTCACCGGCGAGCGCTGAGCCGGGGCCGCCGGCCCGGCGCAGCGCTCGCTTCGGTGCCGGAGCCGGCCTCGGTGTCGAGCCCCCGTCCCGGCGAGACGGCTCCCCCTTGGGGCCGGGCGCTGGGCGCAGACGACCCGGGTCGGCCATGATCGGCCCATGAAGATCCGCTTCGCCGTCGCACCGGGCGGTGCTGCCGCGTCCCTCGAGCGCTTCGCCGGCTTCGTCGCCGACGCCGAGGCGTTGGGCTTCGACGGGGTGTGGCTCTCCGACCTGCCGGTGGGTCCGGCCGTGGACCCGATCGTGGGCCTGTCGTACGCGGCGGCCGCCACGACGCGGCTGAGGCTCGGGGCGAACGTGGTGCCCCTCGGCCGCAACCCGCTGGCTCTGGCCAAGTCGCTGGCCCAGCTCGACCAGCTCTCCGGCGGCCGCCTGCTGCTCAGCTTCGTGGTCGGCCTCGACCAGCCGGGGGAACGCCGGGTCCTCGGCACCGAGGGGGCGCACCGGGGACGGGTCCTCGAAGAGGTGCTCGTCCTGTTGCGGGCGTGGTGGGCGGGGGAGACGGCGGACCCTGGCGCGGGCAGAGGTGTGGTGGGCCGCGACCTCGGTGGCCTCGCCTCGCCGTCCCTTCCCCACCAGCGCCCCTTGGAGGTGTGGTTCGGAGGGCGGAGCGACGAGGCACTGGCCCGTGCAGGCCGGGTGGCTGACGGGTGGCTGGGGGCGGCCGTGACGCCTGCCGAGGCCGCCCGGGCCGTACCCGCCATCGCCGCGTCGGCCGCGGTGGCGGGCAGACGCGTCGACCCCGAGCACTTCGGCCTGAGCCTCTCCTACGCGGTGAGCGAGCTCGACCCCGGCGTCGCGGCGGCGCTCCGGGCGCGGCGTCCCGACGTGGACCCTGCCGAGCTGGTGGCGGTCGGGCCCGACGGGCTCCGTGCTCTCGTCGCCCGCTTTCTCGATGCCGGGGTCTCGAAGTTCGTGGTCCGTCCGGTCGACCACGACGGCGACGGGCGGGACGCGCTGGCCGCGTTGGCCGACGTGGTGCTCCCGCTCCAGACCTGAACGGACCGGGCGACCGGCGCGGCACGGCGCCCGCTCTGGCAGCGATCGTCCCCGAGCGGCCTGGGACCGCTCGAAGCGCGGGTGTTACCATGCCCCCGCCCGGGGGGCTTTCATGTACGTCGGTGGACGTTCGCGCCTCTGGTTTGCGCTGACCGGTAGGTCCGGCGGGATCGTTCGACCGAGGGGACGACCGTGGTCACAGGGGACAGGCAGGGGCAGGGCTGGCGCCGGGCACGCGTGCTCGCAGTCGGCGTGGTGGCGGCGGTGCTCGCAGCCGGCGTCGGCGCCGTGGCCACACCGGCCGTCGCGTCGGCGAGCGTGGTCGCCGGGACGTTCCAGCAGACGGGGGCCTTCCCCCGGACGATCGGCTCGGTCACCGACGTGTCGTGCGCCACGGCCACGACGTGCGAGGCCGTCGGGGTGTTCGGTGCCGACATCTTCTTCGTCAACGGCAGCGGCCCCGGTGCCGTCCTCGGCACCACGGACGGCGGGGCGACGTGGACGCCCCAGACGCTGCCGGCCGGGGTCCCGCTCCTCTCCTCGATCACGTGCCCGTCTACGACGACCTGCCTCGCCGCCGGGACGTCGGTGGACAGCGCCACGACCACCTCTGCCGTGGTCGGTACCACCGACGGGGGGACGACCTGGGTGAACCTGCCGTTGCCGACGGGCGCGACGAGCCTGAGCACCGTCGACTGCGGTTCACCGTCGGCGTGCGTCGTGCTCGGGTCCACCTCCTCCGGCGCCGGCGCGTGGGCGACGACGGA
>JAJZJT010000208.1 GCA_021809995.1 Actinomycetes bacterium | reverse complement strand
CCACGAGGTGCTCGTGGTGGACGACGGGTCGCAGGACGGCACCGCCCGCGTGGCCGAGGACGCCGGGGCGCACGTGGTGGCGTGCGGTGGAGCGGTCGGAGCGGTCGGAGCGGTCGGAGCGGCCGGCACGGCCGGCACGGCCGGCGCCCACCAGCGCGCCGAGTACCCCGCCTCGCAGGACCTCGCGCCAACGAGGCGAGGGTCGGAACGGGAAGGGTTCGGGGGAAAGGGCCAGGCGATGCGGGCCGGGCTCGAGGCGGCGCACGGCGACCTGGTGGCGTTCCTCGACGGCGACGTCTCCAACTTCCATGCCGGCTTCGTCACCGGACTGCTCGGCCCGCTTCTCGAGGACGACTCGGTCCTGCTCGTCAAGGGCTTCTACGAACGCCCGCTCCACGGCACCCCCGGCCAAGGAGGGCGGGTGACCGAACTGGTCGCCCGCCCGGTCATCGAGCTGCTCTTCCCCGAGCTCACGGGTGTCCGCCAGCCCCTGGCCGGCGAGACGGCCGCACCGCGCTGGGTCCTCGAGAAGTGCGGGCTCGACGACGGGTACGCCGTCGAGCTCGGCCTGCTCGTCGACGTGGCGGCGCGCTTCGGGCCAGAGGTCATCGCCCAAGTCGACCTCGGCGTCCGCGTCCACCGGAACCGACCCCTCGACGAGCTCCGGCCCCAGGCGACCGACGTCCTGCGGGCCGCTCTCGAGCGCAGCGAGCACCGGGGAGCTGGCCCTACCGGCGACTGACGCCGGCACCGGCTGGCCCTACCGGCCGATCCCGTGGCCGTCCGGGCCGCGGGCCGCGCCGACTAGCGTCGTCTCCCATGGCAGGTGGCCTCGCGCCCGACCCGGGCAAGACCTCCTCGACCCCCGCGACCGCTCCCGGTCCAGCTCCGGTCGGACTCCCGGCCGACGGAGCGTCGAGCGGCGTCGACCTCAGCGACGTCGTCTTCGTGTCCAACCGCGGGCCACTGGCCTTCCGGTTCGAAGACGGTGAGCCGGTCGCCGGGGTGACCGCCGGGGGCCTCGCGGGATCGCTCCATCCCCTCGTGGCCGGGACGGGTGCGACCTGGGTGGCCTGTGCCCTGACCGACGCCGACCGGGCGGCGGCGGCGGCCGGGCTGATGCGCGATCCCAGCTACCGCATCGAGCTCGTCGACCCCGAGCCCGACGTCTACCGCATGGCCTACGACGTCGTCTCCAACGCCACACTGTGGTTCTGTCATCACCATCTCTTCGACGGCGCGCGTCGGCCGAGGTCCGACCACCACTGGGCAGAGGCGTGGGCGGCCTACGAGGAGTACAACCGGCTCTTCGCCGAGCGCGTCGCCGCCGTGGCTCCTCCCGGGGGCCGGGTGCTCGTGCAGGACTACCACCTGATGCTGGTCGGCGCAGCGCTCGCTCGTTCGCGCCCGGACCTCGCCGCCGTCCACTTCACCCACACCCCCTTCGCCGACCCGTCGGCGCTGCGCATGTTGCCCGACGACGTCCGGGGCACCCTCCTCGACGGGATGGCCGCCTACCGGACGTGCGGGTTCCACTCGCCACGATGGGCCGCCGCCTACCGTGCCTGCCAACGGGACCGGGCCGCCGAGCGTGCCGGCGAGGTCGACCCGACCGCTCCTCCGGCGTTCGTCTCCCCGCTCGGGACGGACGCCGACCGGCTCGTCGAGAGCGCGGGCAGCGACGCCGTCGCGAAGGCCGGTGCGGTGCTCGACGGGTTGGTCGGGTCGGGGCGCCAGGTCGTCGTCCGGGTGGACCGCATGGAGCTGTCCAAGAACCTCCTGCGGGGCTTCTGGGCGTTCGACGAGCTGCTGGAGCACGAGCCCGAGCGACGCGAGCGGGTGGTCTTCCTCGCCTTCGCCTACCCGTCGCGCCAGGGCCTGGCCGAGTACCTCGCCTACCAGAACGAGGTCGAGGCGACGGTGGCACGGATCAACGAGCGGTGGGCGACTCCGGGCTGGACCCCGATCGTCCTCCAGGTCGAGGACGACTACCCGCGCTCGCTGGCGGCCCTGAAGCGCTACGACGTCCTGCTCGTCAACCCGGTGCGCGACGGTATGAACCTGGTTGCCAAGGAGGGTCCGCTCGTGAACGACCGGGACGGGGTGCTCGTCCTGTCGCGCGAGGCGGGGGCGTTCGACGAGCTCGGTCCCGCGTGCGTGGGCGTCAACCCGTTCGACGTGGCGGGGACGGCCCGGGCGCTCGCCACGGCGCTCGACGTCGACGCCCAGCAGCGACGGGCGTGGGCTGAGCGCCTCCGGGCGACCGTGCGCGAACGCCCACCGGCGGTGTGGCTGGCCGACCAGCTGGCCGCCGCCGGCTGAGCCCCCCACCCCGGCCTACGGCCCTTCCCGCCTCCCCGTGCTAGGAGACGCCGCCGCTGGCCTCGAGCAGGTCGACGAGCAGCGCCAGTGCCCCGACAGGGCCCTCGACCACGAGGTCGGCGGCCGCGGCGACCTCGGGGGCGCTCTCGGCGTCGACCACCGCGACGGTGACGGTGTGGGCACCCGCGGCACCGAGACGGTCCAGGGCGGCGAAGGCGGGGAGGTCGCCGACGTCGTCCCCGAGGAAGCAGGCACTCGCGCACCCCTCGGCGAATGCCTCGGTGACGGAGCCCTTGTCGACGGCGAGCGGGGGGCGGAGCTCGACGCTCATGCGTCCGTCGTGGACAGTGAGCCCGGTGCTCGCCGCCTCAGCCGCCACGCCGGCACGCACGTCGCCCTCGAGGGCGGGGGCACGGCGCCAATGGACGGTCACCGTGAGGCCCTTCTCCTCCACGTCGGCACCAGCCGGGAGCCCGCCCCGGAGCCGTTCGACGGCGCCGGCCACCACGGAGCGCCACTTGGCGGCGTCGGGCTCGACCACGACCGGTCCACCCCCGACCGAGCGCTCGAGCCCATAGAGACCGGCGACGTGCACCCCCTCGAGCGGGCCCAGGCGGTCCACCAGGTAGGCGACCGGCCGGCCCGACACCACGGCGACGCGCCCGAACCGCCGGGCGAGCCCGGCCAGGACGTCGGTCACGCCGGGCAGCGGGCGCGCCGTCGACGGGTCGGCGACGATCGGGGCGAGCGTCCCATCGAAGTCGGTCAGGACCACCGCTCGGCCGGGGTCGGCGGCAAGGGGCGCGAGCCGGGCGTCGAGGGCCACCCGTCAGCCGTGGCGAGCAGTCGTCGTCGGGGGCGCCGTCGTGGTCGTCGTCGCGGGCGACGCGAGGTCGGGACCGGCGACGACGACGACCTTGGCCGAACCCACCGTCCCCACCGGCACGCCGCTCGTGTACGGCGCGACGACGTCAGACGGGAGGCCGAGGGCGGAGGCCACGGCCGCTGCGGGCTGCTGGAAGCCGGCGACGTAGTACACCATCGTCTTGGAGACCTGTGCGGTGGCGTTGACGGCCGGGAGCGTCCCCCAGCCCGCCGACTTGAGCGTGGTGGTCGTCCGCCCGGCGAGCCCGTTGACCTGGGTGCCGTTCGCCACGAGCACGGCGACCGAGCTCGGCGGGATGGTCGTGGTGGTGGTCGGTGGCACCGTCGTGGCGGTCGGTCGACGCGAGGTGGCCACCGGGACGGGCGTGGACGGTCCCGAGCGAGTCGAGCGCACCGCGACCGATGACGTTCCCACCCTGCCGAGCAGCGCGACCGTCACCACCACGAAGACCACGAGCACGGCGATCGCCCGGCCCACGGGCAGCGGGTCGACGACTCGGCCATCGGGAGCACGAGAACGCGACCGGGGAAGGTCGCCGGGGAGATCGTCGGGCACCGCAGGTCAGCCTGCCAACCGGGGACCGGTGATGCAAGGACCTCGGGGCGAGCACGCAGGCAGAGCGGGCAGAGCGTACCGGTCGCCGCCAGAGCCCGACGTCGACGTTCCCGGACCGTCGGTGTTCCCGGACCGTCGGTGCGCCGGCGTTCGGTGCCTCTGTCGCCCGTCCGCGGGCACCGTCGGGCTCAGCGTGGCGAGTCGCCCAGCCGGTACTCGCGGGTCAGCTCGTCGAGCCGGCGCAGGACGTCGTCGGAGAGGTCGAGCTCGGTGGCAGCCAGGCTGGCGGCGAGCTGGTCGGGTCGGCTGGCGCCGATGATCGGCGCGGTGACCGCCGGGTTGGCGAGGACCCAGGCGACCGACAGCGTGACCAGGGGAACGCCGAGGTCCTCGGCGACGGCGCGCAGCTCCTCGACGGTGGCGAACTGGCGGTCGTGCCAGTAGCGCTCCTGGTAGAAGGGCGCGGCGGAGCCCAGGGTGAAGCGGGTCCCCTCGGGCGGCTCCGAGGCGCGGTTGTGCTTGCCCGACAGGAGCCCCCCGGCGATGGGGTTGTAGGGGATGACCCCGATGCCTTCCTCCGCGCACAACGGCAGCAGCTCGCGCTCGAACTGCCGGAAGAGAAGGTTGTAGCGAGGCTGCACCGAGTCGAACCGGACCAGGCCCAGGGCCTCGCTCCGGCCGATCGCCCGGGCGACCTGGTAGGCGAGGAAGTTCGAGCACCCGACGTAGCGAACCTTCCCCGAGCGGACGAGGTCGTCGAGAGCGGCGAGCGTCTCGTCGATCGGCGTGCCCCGATCGGGCCCGTGGAGCTGGTAGAGGTCGAGGTAGTCGGTCCCCAGGCGCCGGAGCGACCCCTCGACGGCATCCAGGATGTGCTTGCGCGAGTTGCCCTGGTCCCAGGCGGCCTCGCCCATCCGCCCGAAGCACTTGGTGGCGACGACGAACCGGTCGCGCTTGCCCCGCAGCCACCGCCCGATGATCTCCTCGGTGCGACCCACTGTCGTCAGCCCGCCGCCCAACGGGTACACGTCTGCGGTGTCGAGGAAGGTGACGCCCGCCTCGTCGGCCCGGTCGAGGATGGCGACCGAGGTCTCCTCGTCGCACTGGAAGCCGAAGGTCATCGTGCCGAGGCACAGCTCCGAGACGAGCAGGCCGGTCCTTCCGAGTCGTACGTGGTCCATGGCGGTCACGGTATCCGCGGGGGACGAGAGGGCACCGTCGGAAGCGGACCGGTCGACTGCACCTGGCCGGTCGACTGCACCGCCCGACCACGGCACGCCGGCGGTACCGTGGTCAGGCGGCTTCGTCCCGCCGGTGTGGCGCAGCTGGTAGCGCAGGCGACTTGTAATCGTCAGGTCGTGGGTTCGAGTCCCACCGCCGGCTCTCGGAGGTCTTCAC
>JAJZJT010000207.1 GCA_021809995.1 Actinomycetes bacterium | reverse complement strand
CCGGGCGGGCGAGGCGGGCCGGTCGGGCGAGGCGGGCCGGTCGGGCGAGGCGGGCCGGTCGTCAGGCGGCTCGATCTGCCCTCAGGCGACGACGCCGCCGCTCGGCATGGCCAGCGCCCCTCCGTCGACGACGAGGGTGTGCCCCGTGACCCACGAGGCGGCGTCCGAGCACAGGAACAGGGCGGCACGGGCGACGTCCTCGGGCAGCCCGAGCCGCCGCAGGGGCAGGCGCCGCGAGATCGCCTCCTCACCCCGCTCCCACAGGGCGCGAGCGAGCTGCGTCTTGACCAGGCCGGGGGCGAGCGCGTTGACCCGTACGTCGGGACCGAGCTCGGCAGCGAGCTGGCGGGTGAGCTGGATGACCGCCGCCTTCGTCACGTTGTACCAGCCGATGCCCGGCTCCACGGACATGCCACCGATGGAGGCGACGTTGCACACGACGCCCCCTGCCTCGGCGAGGCCGGCGCGCCAGGCCGCCTGCGTCCACTCGACGACGGCCGACTGGTTGACCCGGACCGTCTTGTCGGCCCGGGAGCGGTCGAGCTCCATCAGGGGCCCGTAGTACGGGTTCGTCCCCGCGTTGTTGACCAGGATGTCGATGCCACCGAACCGCTCGACGGCAGCGGCCACGCACGCCTCGGCGTCCGACGGCTCGCCGACGTTGGCCACGTGCCACGCCACCTCGCCCGATCGCTCGGTCCGGCCCTGCTCGATCGTCGCGGCGGCCTCGGCCAGCCCCTCCTCCTTGCGCGAGGTCAGGAGCACCGACGCCCCCGCCTCGAAGAAGGCGGCGGCGATGGCCTGGCCGATGCCCCTCGACGCCCCGGTCACCAGCGCTCGTCGTCCGTCCAGCCTCAGCTCCATGGCCGTCACCTTAGGCTTCGGGCGCGGGACGGCTTGGCCGGCACGCCGGCCCACCGGCCCCGGCGACAGCGGGCGGGAGCCCGTCGGCGCGCGTGAGCCCTAGCATCGGCGCCGTGAACCGCCTCGCCGACGAGACGAGCCCCTATCTCCGCCAGCACGCCGCCAACCCCGTCGACTGGCAGCCGTGGGGCGACGCCCCCTTCGCCGAGGCGCGCCGGCGCGACCTGCCGGTCTTCCTGTCGATCGGGTACTCGTCATGCCACTGGTGCCACGTGATGGCCCACGAGTCCTTCGAGGACCCGGCCGTCGCCGAGCTCCTCAACGCGCACTTCGTGCCGGTGAAGGTCGACCGCGAGGAGCGGCCGGACGTCGACGCCGTCTACCTCGAGGCCGTCTCGGCCCTGACCGGCTCGGGCGGGTGGCCCCTGAGCGTCTTCTGCACCCCCGAGCGCCGGCCGTTCTTCGGAGGTACCTACTTCCCTCCGCGCGACCGGCCGGGCCTGCCGTCGTTCACGACCGTCCTCGGCGCCGTCGCCGACGCGTGGGCGACCCGGCGCGCCGACGTCCTCGCCCAAGCCGACGAGCTCACCGACGCCGTCGTCGCCCGGACGGCGCTCACGGGCGAGGGAGCGGGCACCGACACGCGGCGGCGCTTCGGGGGCGCCGGGGCCGTGCCCCCCGGAGCGCTCCTCGAGGGCGCCGTCGAGGAACTGGCGCGCTCGTTCGACCCCGACCACGGCGGGTTCGGCACGGCGCCGAAGTTCCCCCAGCCCGTCCTGCTCGAGGTCCTCCTCAACGCTGCCGCCGCCCGGCGGGCCGGCCGGGGTCCGAGCGGCGCCGCCCGCCCAGCAGCAGGCGACCCCGAGGCCATGGTGGTGGCGACCCTCGACGCGCTCGCTGCCGGCGGCATCCACGACCACCTCGGCGGCGGGTTCGCCCGCTACGCCACCGACGCGGCCTGGAGCGTCCCGCACTTCGAGAAGATGCTCTACGACCAGGCCGGGCTGCTCCGGGCGTTCCTGCACGGCTGGCAGGTGACCGGGCGGCACGCCTACCGGTGGGTGGCCGAGCGCATCGTCGCCTACGTCGTCGGCGACCTCGCCCACCAGGCTGGCGGGCTGAGCGCGGCCGAGGACGCCGACTCCGAGGGCGGCGAAGGGCGCTTCTACGTATGGACCCCCGACGAGGTCGCCGCCGCGCTCGCCGGGGCACCCCCGGGGACGGCCGGGCCCGACGCCGTGTCGGCGTTCTTCGGGGTGACGGACGCAGGCACCTTCGAAGCCGGCACGAGCGTGCTGCGCCGACCACCCGGGGCACCGCTCACCGGGACGGACGACGTCGAGGCGGCCCGGGCCGTGCTCGCCCGGGCACGCGCGTCACGGGCACGCCCGGCCCGCGACGGCAAGGTCGTCACCGAGTGGAACGCCATGTTCGTCTCGGCGCTCGCCGAGGCGGCCGCCGCGACCGGCGAGCCGTCGTGGGCGACCACAGCGGTGGCCGTCGCCACGTCCCTCCTCGAGCACGGTCGCCGCGACGACGGGCGGTGGCTGAGGACGTGGCTGCCCGGGGGCTCGGCCCGACATCTCGCCTGCGCTGGGGACTACGCCTGGCTCGTCGACGCCTTCACCCGCCTCGGCGAGCTCACCGGGGACGCCGCCTGGACGCGGCTCGCCGTCGAGACGGCGGACGAGCTCCTCGAGCGCTTCCTCGACCCCGACGGCGGCGGCTTCTTCACGACCGGCCACGATGCCGAGCCGTTGATCGCTCGGGCGAAGGACGTGCTCGACGGTGCCGTGCCCTCGGCGAACGGAACGGCGGCGCTGTCTCTCGTCCGGTTGGGCGCTCTCTCGGGAGCGACGCGCTTCACCGACGCGGCGGCGGGCGTGGTCGCCCTGGTCGAACCCCTGCTCGATCGACACCCGACCGCCGTGCCCTCCACCCTGCTCGCTGCCGAGCTGCTGGCGGGCGGGACGACCGAGGTCGTGGTGCCGGGGCGCCGGCGCGACCTCGTCGAGGTTGTCCAGCGTCGGTGGGTCCGCGACGGCGTCCTGGCGTGGGGCGAGCCGACCGGTGCGCCGCTGTTCGCCGAGCGGGAGGCGGGCGTCGCCTACGTGTGCCGCGGGTCGGTGTGCACGCTGCCGGTCGCCGACCCCGAGGCCCTCGCCCGACGCCTCGACGAGGTGGCGTCGTGACCCTGCCCCCCACCGACCATCCCGGAACCGTCGACCCCTCCGTCAGCGGTCCGCCCGAGCGGTCCGGTCGCCGTGAGCCGAGCAGCCGCCGCTCGTCGGGTACACCGAGAGCCGGAACGGCCCGCGACGTCGTGCGGGCGGTCCGGCCCGCCGAGCGCATCGACGTACGCCCCGGCGCACTGCTCACGCTGCTCGTGCTGGCCTCTCATCCCGAGGACACCATCGGCATCGACCTGGCGTCGGGGACCCTCGTGAGAGCCCGCGTCGCGTGGCCACCCGACCACGGGCCCGACCTCCATGCCTTCGACGTCGTCGAGGCCGTGGTGGCCGCCGACCCCGAGCGTGACGACCTCGCCCAGCCCGAGGCCGTCACCGTCACCGGGCTCCCCCGCCACCGGGGCACCTACCACGGGCGCCAGGTCCGCCACCTCCTCCAGCGCCTGTCCGCCCCCGTCGAGGAGCACGTCCTCGGCTTCCCGGGTGCGTCGGCGCCCTACTGGGAGTTCCGAGGCTTCAGACCGTCGCTCGCCCTCGTGGTGCCGAGCAAGGGACCCGTCCTCTTCCGACGAGGCCCCGAGCGCGGCACGTGGGTGCGCTTCGGCTGGGGCCGGAGCGACAACTGGCTGCCCGTCGAGGACCCCGTCTCCGAGCGCGCCCTCGACGTGGCACGGCGCGACCGCCTGCAGGGAAAGGACCTGGCCTCGGCGCTCGGCTTCAAGCCCTGCTACCTCGTCGCCACCCTCAGCGCGCCCCGGTCGGGGCACTGCTACAAGACCGTCCGGGGCCTGCTGCCCCGAGGTTGAGGGCTCGGCGCGCCCCGGCGTGCAAGGTGAGTGCGGTCGTCGCGTACAGTCGCGCCCGTGCCCGCCGTCCCTCCCGCACCCCGGCCCGAGCCGGTCCTCCCCGACTACGGGGGCGCCTGCATCGCTTCGGTCGTGCCCGCCCTCGTCGGCGCCCTCGCCGGCACGGTGCCGCCACCGTGGGTGCCGCGCACCGTGGCCTCCGCCGACCAGGTGGTCTTGGTCGTGCTCGACGGGCTCGGCTTCGAGCAGCTCACCGCCCGCGCCGCGCTCGCCCCCACCCTGGCCGGGGCCGACGGGGCCGACCGCCCGATCACCTCGGTGGCGCCGTCGACGACCGCTTGCGCGCTCACCTCGCTGACCACCGGGTGCCCCCCGGCCCGCCACGGCCTGCTCGGCTACCGCCTGGCGGCCGAGGACGACCAGGTGCTCAACGTCCTCCGCTGGACGGTCGGGCGAGCTGTGCCCCGCGACGCCCGTCGTCTCGTCCCCCCGAGCACCGTCCAGCCGTGCACGCCGTTCCCCGGGGCGGCCCGGCCCGTGCCCGTCGTCACGCGCGAGGGCTTCGGGTCGACCGGTTTCACCGCGGCGCACCTGGGCGACGCCCCGCTCATCCCCTACGCGGTGACCTCGACGATCGCCGTCGAGGTACGGCGGCTCCTCGCCGCCGGCCACCGGTTCACCTACGTGTACTACGACGGGCTCGACAAGGTGGCCCACGCCCACGGCCTCGGGGAGCACTTCGACGCCGAGCTCGCCGCCGTCGACGGCCTCGTCGCCGAGCTGGAGGACCTCCTCCCCCGGAGCGCCGCCCTCGTGGTGACGGCGGACCACGGCCAGGTCGACGTCGGGCCGGCGGTCGAGGTCCTCGGACCCGACGTGATGGACGGCGTCCGGCTCCTGTCGGGGGAGGGTCGCTTCCGGTGGCTGCACGCCCTGCCCGGCGCCGTCGCCGACGTCGCCGCGGCGGCGCTCGAGCGCTACGGGGACCGGGCGTGGGTCGTCACGCGGGCGGCCGCCGTCGAAGACGGCTGGTTCGGGGGCGAGCTCGAGCCCGACGTGGCCGCCCGGCTCGGCGACGTGGCCCTCGTGCCGTACGACCCGATCGCGTTCCTCGACCCGGCCGACACGGGCGAGAGCCGGCTGGCCTCGCGCCACGGGTCGCTCACCCCTGCCGAGATGCTCGTGCCGCTGCTCGCCCTCGGCGGAGGTGGCAACATCAGAGCATGACCACGGACGGAACCCACCCCACCGCCGGAGCCGACGACCGTGCCGGCGTCGGCTCCTCGAGCCCATCGTCGGTGAACGCCGGCGCGGCGCCCTCGGCGGCGG
>JAJZJT010000009.1 GCA_021809995.1 Actinomycetes bacterium | reverse complement strand
CATGCAACGTCGAGCAGCGCCGCGCCCTGGCTGCCGCTGTCGATGGCCTGGGGGGCCTGCCACGATCCGTTCTGGAGCTCGATCGCGGAACCCGAGCCGTCGACCACCTGGCACAGCCCGGGGGTCGCGCACGACACTGCTTGGGGCCCTGGGTTGGTCGTGCCTCCACCACCACCGCCGGCCGACGAGATCGGCTGCCCGCCGGTGATGAGGGAGCCTGTCGACCACGCCCCGCCCCTGTCGGTGAAGGCGTAGCCGCCGACGTCGACGGCGACGCAGAACGCCGGTGACGTGCACGACACGGAGCTGAGCGCGATGTCACCCGGTCCGGGTGGGCTCAGGACCGTGTTCGCCCAGGACCCGTTGTTGTAGGTGAACGCGTAGCCGTCGTTGTCGACGGCAACGCAGAACGTCGGGGTCGGGCACGACACCGCGTTCAGGCTGTTGTTGCCGTTGGTGTCGATCTGGCTGCCGCTGGACCACGTGCCGGCGGTGTCGGTGAACGCGTTGCCGCTGCTGTCGACCACCATGCAGAACGTCGGGGTCGGGCACGACACCGCGTTCAGGCTGTCGTTGCTGGCGGTGTCGATCTGGTTGCCGCTGGACCACGTGCCGGCGGTGTCGGTGAACGCGTTGCCGCTGTTGTCGACGGCCACGCAGTACGTCGTGGTGGGGCACGAAACCCCTTGGAGGGTGTTCCCACCGGGATCGACCTGCTGGCCGCTCACCCACGTCCCACCCGAGAACACGTGCACGTAGCCACCGCTGTCGACCGCGACGCAGAAGGTCGGCGTCGCGCACGACACGGCGTTCAACGCGTTGCCGCTGCTGGTGTTGTCGATCTGCTGGGGTGCGGACCACACCCCGGTGGGCGCTGCGGGGGTGGAGGGCTGCGGCGTCCGGGACGACCCCCCGCCGCTCGACCCTGCCGCCGCGCTCGGTGCGATGGCCGGCAGCGTCGTGTGCGTATGGGTGCGCGACACCGCCGTGTGCTTGGTGCCGCCACCGCCGAGGAGGTAGAGGACAGCGATGACCGTCGCGCCGACGACGAGCAGGCCGGCCGCGCTCCACAGCACTGCCGCCAGCGCTCGCGGCCTGCGGCTGGTCTCGAACGGTCCGGTCGCCACCTGCAGGGCGGGGGCGCCGTCGGCGCGGGAACGAGCACCGGCCACCGCGCCCGGCGCCACGGTCCGCGAGCCGGCGTCGGGCGGCACGACCCGCAGCCCAGTGGGGATGGTCGGATCGGGCCGGCTCGAGGCCGACGAGCGCCGCCAGCCCATGCCTGCCTCCGCCGGTCGACCCACCTGGGTCGGGGCCATACTGGCGCGCTCGGGCGAGCGGCCTTCGGGTCCGGGCATGCCCGCACGGTACGGAAACGGGGGATCGGTGCCGGCGGTCGCCGCCAGCTCCACGGGCGGTTCGCCGAGCGAACCGGTCGGCTCGCCGCTCGAAGAGGAGCCAACGCGGTTGCCACACGAGCCGCAGAACTTCGCCACGCTCGGCTGCGGGGCCCCGCAGTTGGGGCAGGGGCGGTCAGGCCCCATGGTGCCCCCTGCCGTGCACGCCGTCGCTACGGGACATGGCGGGTCCCGCAGTTGACGCAGAACTGGTTGCCTGGCACCAGGGGCGCACCGCACGCCCCGCACGGACCGGCCGCCACTGCACCAGGCATCGGGCCGGGCGGCGCAGCGGACGGAGAGCCAGGAACCGGGCCGGGCATCGCATCACCTGCCGAGCCGGGCATCGCACCGGGGGTGGGGCCGGGCGTGGGGCCGCCGGGGGGCTGCGGTCCCGGCGGGTACGACGCACCCGGCGTCGGCCAGGGCCCCTGTGCGTTCGGCGCGCCCTGCAGGACCGCCGGACTGGTGCCGGCAGATCCAGGGACGGCAGATCCGGAGCCGGCAGATCCAGGGACGGCAGATCCGGAGCCGGCAGATCCAGGGCCGCCAGTGCCGTGGCTGCCGAAGCCGTGGCCACCGTGGCCGTGGCCGGCGGCAAGGCCGGACCCAAAGGGCGACGGCGCCGGCCGACCGGCGGCATGCAGCTTGGGTTCGATCGTGTCGCTCTGGCGTGACCGCTGTACGGCCCCGCCGACGGCGGCGACGGCAGCGACGAGCCCGATGTACGCGCCGTACGACCACGACGTGCCGATGCCCGCTGTGCCCAGGCCGGTGGTGTCGACACCGGGCTTGACGAGGAACGCGAGCAGTGTCAGCAGCGCCACGACGACGGTCAGGACGGTGAGGAACTGCCAGTGGGGGATGGGCAGCCGGACCGTGCTCAAGACTGTTCGCACGAGGAGATAGCCGATCGTCAGCAGCGCCAGGACCAGGACCAGCACACGCCAGCCGCCCGCCCCGCTCCCCATCGCCGACGTAGACGCCGACACGCCGCCGTACCCGATGCTGTACCAGGGCAGGAACAGCGACACGAAGAGCACGACGAGCGCTCCCCCGGCGACGAGATCCCCGACCCCGAGACGCCGGAAGTCGATGCTGGCCTGCGGTCGACCAGGACCAGCACCGGCGGCACCGGCCGGGCCGGTGGCCCCCATCGCGGCGGGCGCAGCACCGTCGAGCGGCACTCCACACGCGTTACAGAACCGTGCGCCGGGCGAGTTGCTGGTGTGGCATCGCGAGCACACCATGTCAGAGCACCGTTCCGCTGGCCGTGCCCTGGCTGAGGCCGGAGGGCGACACGACTGCCGAGACCGACGACCCGCCGACGGTTCCGTGGACGGTGGCGTTCTGATTGGCATTTTGGGCTGGTTGCACTGTCCCTCGCACGTTCTGTGTTCCCCATGTTCCCGAAGCGGTCATCCCCGAGGAGTCCTGGTTGACGGTCAGAGCGAACGACGCGCCGCCCAATGTGCCGGTCAACGTGTAGGGGCCCCCGTACGAGCCCGCGGCACTGGCGCTCCCCGACAATTGTTGGCCTCCGATGGTGCCCTGGAAGGATCCGGAGCTGTCGAAGGAGACGGTGAACGGACCGCCGAGGCCCGTGCCTCCGGAGCAGGCGTCAAGGACGCCTCCGAACGAGCCGGCGAGCGCGAGGAAAGCAGCCCCGCGTCCTGCGCCAGACAGGAATTGTCGCCGCCCGACACGGCCTTCGCCTGGGGTGCTCGCTCCACGCGACCACGCTCCGCCCACGACCTGATCCGCCATCGCCATCCGCCTTGTACGCTCCGCTCCCGCCACGAATGGCTGGAGGCCTGCCGCCTGCTACCAGTACCACCGTACCAGTGGTGTTTTTATCGTATACCGGCCCGCACTGGCGAACGGGTGGATACCCTGGGTCTGGTGGAGGACCGGGGACCGGCTCGCACGCGGCTGCGGGCCGACGGCGCGCTGACGGAACGCCGACGCCGGGCAGGCCAGTGTGGCCGGTGTGCCACACGGCGACGGCGTTTCGGTGCCCGGGGTCGGCACCATCGTCGCCGCCAAGCGCAGCCTCCCAATCCGCCAACCGCAGCCGTGCTGGACGTCGACCGCAGCCGTGCTGGAGGAGGCCGGTGGCACCCGCCCGAAGCCGCCCGACCGGCCGATCACCTCGGAGCCCGCGGGACTATCGTCTGCCGGGTGTGGTGGCGAGGTGGGGGTGTGGTCCGCTCTGGCGATCAGCGCGCGGTCGATGATGCGCACAGCGAGCACCCGGTTGAAGCGGGTCGCGACACGCAGGTCGCGCTCGTCAATGCCGAGGTCATCCTGCGGTGGCTGCACCACCACGGTGCAGCCGTGTCCACCTCCCCGGTCGCACTCCGGCTCGTGGCCAGGGCGGCATGGCTGACCGGCCTGGTCCTGACGAGCCCGACTGCCTACGGGCACCGATCGTCGGCGGTGGCAAGGTTCTGGCTCTGGCAGGTCTGGCGGCGGATCTCCGCTCGGGGGCTCGACGTGCAGGTGGTAGACGGGACATGGCTGTGGGTGCCGCCGTGGAGCCGCATCGGAGGCGTCATCGCTGCGCTGGGAACCAACGAGCCGTGCGAGCTGGCCGTGCTCGCCGACCTCCTTTCTCCTGGCGACCTGGTCGTCGACGTCGGCGCCAACATCGGGACGTTCACGGTGGCACTCGCCGCGCACGGCGCCCAGGTGGTCGCCTTTGAGCCTGCAGAGCGAGCACGCGATGCGCTGCAGCGTTCCGTCGAGCGCAACGATCTGACCGAACGGGTCCGGGTGCTTCCTGTCGCACTGCACGACCAGCGGTCCACCGTCCGCTTTGTGACGGGCAACGACGTCGGCAACCGCATTGTGGAGGCACCCACATCCGACAGCTCGGATGTCGTCTGGGTCGGCACCGACCGTCTCGACACCGTCGTGGAGGAGCACCCCGATGTCTTCGATCGGCCGATCTCCGTGCTGAAGATCGACGCCGAGGGAGCCGACGAGGCGGTGCTGCGCGGGGCGCTGGCGACCCTGTCCGCCGATCGACCGGTGGTGATGGTGGAGACCTGGGGCGGAGGATCGACGATCAGCGACCTGCTGGCGTCGCTCGGGTACGACGGTTTCCTTCTGGACGGCGGTGGACGAGGTATCAGGCCCGTGCCGGCAGACTGGCGCGGTCAAGCGAACCTGCTGTTCGTTCACCGCTCCGCCACCGACGTCCGCACCCAGCTGCTCGCATGGCACCTTTCCGACCGCCCCCTCCCCCGCGTCCGCGTACCTCGACGCTGAAGGTCGCGCCGTGCCCGGAGATCACCACGTCGGCGTGATGCGTTCCCCGGATCGGACGCGCACGCTTCTTGTGCTGGGAGATTCCGTAGCAGCGGGAATGGGAGCGCTGTCCGACTCGTACGCGACCGTGCTCGCCGACTACCTCTCACAATCCGAGCCCTGGAACCTGGTGAACCTCGCGGCAAGTGCCCGCATGCTCCAGGAGTCGCGCCTCATTGTGAGCCAATGTCCGGACGTGGACGCACAGCTCGTCGTGATCCACCACGGCATCACCGAAGCCATCATCCGTCCCGTGGAGCGATCCCTGCGCTACCTGCCGGCACGCTGGCGCCGGATGGGCTGGATGGACCCACGGCCGTACTACTCACGTGCCGTCCACCGCCGCATCGCCCAAAAGCTGGAGTCCGCGATCCGTTGGAGGGTGAAGGTCGCCCTGATCCGGTCTGCAGGCGGCTACCGCCTGCAGACACCCGATGTGTACCAAACCTGTCTGGCTGCTCTCGTCGAGGACCTTCTGACCCGCACCGACGGCCACATCCTCCTCCCGAGCCACTGTGGGATCGACGAACGGTTCTTTCCCCAGTCTCTTTCCTCGCTGGATGAGTTCTCCGACGCGAACAAGTCCGTCGCGCAGCAGTTTTCCGGAACCGGTCGCGTGCGCTTCGTCGACGTGAGGACCGCCTGCGCTGGCTCGTCAGCGATGCTTGCTGACGGTTTTCACCCATCGGCCAGTGGCCATCAGGCCATCGCTATCCGATTGTTCCACGCCTACAGCGCCCTAACGCAGGGCCCGGCAGCGTGACGATCCAGTAGAGAGGGCGAGTGGTGAAGCACGTGCAGATCGGGGGGCGGTAGGCAACGAACCCCATCCGTCTGTACGGGCGACAGACCCGAGTTAGGACATTCGGTTACCCAGGCCCTCCACGGCGCCACCTGAGCTGGGGGTTCCACGTCCGCGGAAAGGGCTCTTCTGCTGTTCGCATGGGCGGGGCGAGGGGCTGGTAAGGGCGCATCGTCCTTCCCAGCCTCAGACCTCCGTGGATAGGCCTTCCTCAGAGCTGTGATCAGGGACTTCGTGATGTATGGCGCTGCGAAATCAGATGAAGATAGGCGACGACTGCTCAGTGCCGACAGAGCTACAGTGCCCCCGCGGCGCAGCCGTTGAGCGCCGCCTTGTGGCAGACAGCTTCAACTACGGCGCAGCACCTACTCAAGGAGATCTGAGCCTACGTTCCTGGCCAATCGAAGGTCACGCCTGGGCCGGATCGAAGGCATGGCTTGTGCTCATTCCGGCGCGGAGCCAGGCAGCATCCGCATCCCTCGGCGATCCATTAACCCGTCGACCATGCCACGGTAGACCGCTGCGCCCACAGCCAAGTTACCACGTCTTACCGCGCCAGCAGCGAAACGAGCTCGCATAAGCAACGCACGAACCATGCCCCCCGATCCGGTATCACGTCGATAGAGTAGCTCGTTGCGGCATCGGTAGTATGCCCGCCAGGGCGTCACGGACTCGGAACTCTTTATGCGATTACCGATCACAGCGCGCGGTACGCCGATGAGCTGAATACCAGCGTGCTCCAGTTTCCAACATAATGAGTAGTCATCCCATAGGAAGAAGTACTGTGATGGCGACGATAAAGCGATCGAGCGAGCAGCGGGCGTCAGTACCAATCCCGACCAAGGTGCTCGCGTTATCGGAACGGGCTCGCTGCCGATCCCCAATGCGGATTGGCCGATCCACCAGCCGTGTCCATTGTGACTGCCCGAGATGACGGCGTCGGGGAACGCACTGCATGCGGCAAGTAGGCGATCGAAGCTCTCCGGGTCGAGTGTCGCGTCTTCGTCCAGTAACAAGTAGCGTTCGCATTGTTGGGCGACTTGCAAGCCGGTTAAGAAGCCGCCTTCGGAACCAAGGTACTCACTGCGTCGGATCAGTCGTTCGATCGGCGGGTGGATCTCGTCAACATGCGGTTCCCGTGCAACAGGGCCATTCTGGACCACCACGAAGGACAGGTCCACACCTGGCGATGCCTGGGACCGCAGGAAGCCAATGAGAGCGCTCAGGTCGGCGACGCGTTCGATGGTGGGGATGACTACGGTCACCTTCACGAAAAGCACCCCTCATTCCCCGATCGGGACCACGGTCCCTCCATGCTGGAACACGCCATCCGGCACTGCGCCACGCCAGTTGGCCAGCAGACCGCGATGTCGCGGTTAAAGACATTGCTAAGGACCGAGCAGGACCGTGGCCACGAAGAGCAGAGCGAAGCTTCAGTCGAACACAAGGCAGTCTCCTCGGTGGTAGCACCGTGCTGCTGCTATCTGGCCGCACATTGACGGTCCAAGCCGAAACAGCATTTCCTGGTGATCGGTTCGGCGAACCAGCGCTCCGGCGGTCCGCACGATGCCGGGTATTCCGCGGTCACCGACGACGATCCCGTATGCCAAACGCCGCCACCACGTCACGGCGCCGGTGCTCAGCAGCGCGAGCGTCAGGTTGTAGGCACCAGTCCAGACGTCAGATGCTTCAACCTTGCCGCGTATCGACCCTTCGGCCCGCGCTGCCGGAAAATGGTCGACCACCACTTGCGGGTCGTACACCACTCGCCACCCAAGGCGTCGGGCGTGCAGCGACATGGCCGCATCGTTGTGCGGCTCCGCTCCGGACCCACTCAGACCACGGGGGACAGCCAATGCCACCCGCCGGAACGCCATGTTCACCCCCTTCAAGATGTCGACATCACGCGCTGGGCCGGCACCACGGTGGTGGTTTCCTTGCACCTTCCCCCATCGGCCCACCCGGCCCACCTGTAGATCGGCATTTGCCACGTCCACGGTGCCGTCGATGACGTCACGCCCGCCGACGGCTCCCACCGTCGCGTCCTCGAAGTGCTCGAGGATCTGGCCGATCCAGTCAGGCCGGGGTACGGCGTCGTCGTCGGTGAACGCAACCAATTCGGAGGTGGACGCGGCCACCCCGCAGCGCAGCGCCGCGACCTGCCCGGGTTGGCTAGTCCGGACAACCACAACGGCGGGATCGGAGCATTGACGTACTACGTCCTCCGACGGTTCGTCCCCCTCACGAAGGACGACCAGCACCCGAGTGGCTGGCCGGTGTTGCGCCCGTAGTCCCGCCAGGCACGCTGCCAAGCGCTCCGGGCGACCGAAGCTCGGCACCACCACGTCAATCACGGTCATCTCGGGAGCGATCGGTTCCGTGCTGTGTCCGCGAGGTTCCGGAGACAGTCGACGAGGACTGCGGGACCCACAGCACTCTGCCGATGGGGCCGCTCACCATCACTTCGCAATCCGGGGAGAGGAGCACTACAGGCTTGCTCGATCGCCTGTGCGAGCGCTGGCGCCGATGCTGGCGGACAGGTCACGACCCCCGGAATGATCGATTGCCATTCGGGCAGTCCCCCGACATCGGACACGACCACGGGGACGCCAGCCGCCGCCGCTTCGCCCACGACCAGCCCCCACGGCTCAGGCCAGACGGACGGAACGACAACGACATCGGCCGAGGCGTACTCCCCTCGGAGTGCGTCACCAGCTTTACCGCCGGCAAAACGGACACGATCCCCAAGGCCGAGGCGCGTGCTGCGGGCCTGCAACGCAGGTCGGTACCAGCCATCCCCGACGATCCTGAGTGTGTAGCTGGTTCCCAAGTGGGTCATCGCGTCGATGAGGTGGTGGACACCCTTGTCGTACGTCAATCTGCCCACGTACACGACGTTGTGCTGCTGTGGGTGCTGCGCTCTCTGTGCAGACCGAAGTTCACCGGACGGCAAGACCCGCTGCGCCTGCTCCGGGTCCCACCGTTCCACCGTGATCCGGTCGGCCGTGATCCCTTCCGCTTCGAGGTAGCTCCGCATGAATTCGGAGGCGACCACCACCGCGCCGGCGCGTTGCAGTGCAGCTCGGTAGGCCACCGCTCGCCGATGGGATTGCAATGCAGCGACGGGGCTCGGCCCCGAACCGCATGGTCCTGCGTACCAGTCCCACAGGCATCGCGCGCTGACAGGATGGGAGCAGACGGTGTCGTTGCGCCGAAAGACCTTGCCAACCGAGCAGATGAAGCCGTGTACGAACGCAGCCGTCGGCACCCCGGCTGATACCAACGAATCGAGGAGTACACCGTCGGGGAAGACGTGGACCAGCACCACGTCGGGGTCCCAGGCGCCGATGCGTGTGAGCAGCGACGCCGGCGACGTTCCACGCCGCAGAGCGGACCCAAGCTCCGGGGCGTGCTCGATCCGAGCGTCACAGTCGAGCCCACCGGCATCCCCACTGAGGACGAGGCACTCAACCCCACTGTCCACGAGGAACCGGGTCAGGGACCGGACATAGGTCATGACACCACCGATGCCGTCGAGCTGAGCGGTCAGCTGCAGGACCCGCACCACTGCGCTCCTGGTTCTGCGTGGCGGTCCACCGCTTGCCCGACGAGGTCCTCAAACCGCGCCGCCGCTGACATCGGAGAGAACTGGTCGATGGCGAACCGGCGCCTCGCCGCTCGCTCGGCCGGGTTGCCGTCCACCGCTGATCGAGCCACCGCAAGGAGGGCGTCGGCAACCGACTCGGCCGTATAGTCGGCGAACTGCAGGGAAGCGCTGTCGATGTACTGCGCCGTGCCATTCGTCGGACCGACGACGACCGGTAGGCCCGCGAGCATCGCCTCCGCGACCGCAGATCCGAAGTTCTCGCTCTCGCTTACCTGCACCAGCACGTCGGCCTGGCGAAACAGCCCGGGGACCTCGTCCGCCGGCACACCCGGCAGGTAGGTGACCCTGTCGGCCAGATCGGGGGCCGACAGCACGTGGGGCATCGTCTGGATGACGCCCGGGCGACCGACGACGAGGAGCCGGGCCTGCGGCATCGTCGCCACTACTCGGCGGAACGCCTCGACGAGGAGGTCGGGGCGCTTGCGCGGGTCAAGCCGACCCAGGTGCAAGATGGTGAAGTCACGGGCTGGGGAATCCACCGGAAGTTCGAAACGGTCCACGTCCACCGGGTATGCCATGGTGGCGACCCGGTCAGGCTCGTAGCCGTGGGCCACGAGCGACCGCCGGCACCACTCGCTGCCGCAGATCGTCAGGTCAGCACCCACTTGCTGCGCCCTGCTGACGACAGCATCCACCCAGTAGTACGACGAGTACATCTGGTACCGGAACCTGCCGATGGCATCCACCAGCATGCGGCGCTGGCGACGGAACGCGGCCGCCTCCTCCCACGGCGACCCCTGCACCCACTCGACGACCGGTAAGCCATCCACCCTGCAGCACGCCGACACCCCCAGGAACACCAGCGCGTCGAACGGCAGCAGGCCGTGCTCGGCTCGCACCGCGGCGCGAATCGTGCGGGCGAACAGGGGATTGGTCGCCATATTGAACGCAGTGCGGGCAACCGAGCCACGGCGGGTGCGATGGACCCACCGGGTCACCAATCGCTCCGGCAACTCGTGGAAGCGATAGCCCGGCAGATCGCGCAGCTCTGCGGGGTCGACCACGCCGCGCTCGCCAAACAGGTCGATGCGGTGACCCCGCTCCAGCAGCGCCTTGAGTGTCAGGAAGTGGCCGGTCACACAGCTCCCCGCGTCGGCGGCGACCCACCCGAAGCATGCCAGCCGAAGCTGTCTGCCGGTGCCGGTCATCGGGCTGGTGCCGTCGTCGTCGTGGTGGTGGTTGCGATGGCCATCGCCTGTTGGAAATACTCGCTCGTCTGGGTGACCTCGCCGATGGAGCCTGCCGCTTCGACGGCGCCGCCCTGCAGCACGATGATCTGGTCGCAGACGGTGAGCGTGCTCAGCCGATGGGCGACCAGCACCAGGGTCATCTGTCCGCGAAGCTCCGACAGGGATTGCTGGATGAGCAACTCCGAGCGGTTGTCCAGCGCGCTGGTGGGCTCGTCGAGGATCAACACGAGCGGACCGGCAACCAGGGCTCGGGCCAGGCCGATCCGCTGGCGCTGGCCACCCGACACCGCGTCAGCCCGCTGGCCGATCATCGTGTCGTAGCCGTCCGGCCAGGCCACGATGTCGTCGTGGACGTGTGCCAAGCGAGCGGCACGCTCCACCGCGGCGTCGTCGACGTCACGAAAGAACCGGATGTTGTCGGCGACGGATCCACGCATCAGGCGGGGCTCCTGGGGAAGGTAGCTGAACGCCTGGGTCCAGCTGTCTGTCGAGTACTCGGTATGTGGCCGACCGTCGACGAGGTACCGGCCGGAGTCCGGTTGGCGCAAACCGAGCAGGAGCTGCACCAGGGTCGACTTACCGGCTCCGGTGGGACCGACGATGCCGGTGGCCTGGCCCGGGTCGATCCGGAAGCTGACGTCGCGGAGCACGGGCACCTCGGCTGTGTACGAAAAGCAAACCCTTTCGAAATCCAGGCTGGGGATCGACGCGAGCCGGGCGGTCCCCCGTGTACCTGTCCCCATCGCATAGCGACGTCGGGCCTCGTCCACGCGGTCGAGGTAGGGAACCAGCTGGCGCAGCCAGTGGTAGCTGCCGTACATCTGCTGGGCATAGGTGGATCCCCGCACGAGCAGCAACACCACGACGCCGAACGACGTCAGGTCGGCGACCTTGGCCGCTTGCAGGATGCCAAGCCCGGCCAGCACCAAAATCATCACCACGTTCTGGAAGCTGCTGGCAGCGATCCGGCCCGTGAATTGCGATGCCAGCAGCCGACGGCTGGCACCGTCGGACAATGCCCCAAGTGACCGGCGGTGCTCGCCCATCACCCCGAAGACCTTGGCCTCCTCGGACAAGCTGACCGCCTGATGCACGCCCTCCGCGTAGCGGAACTGTGCTTCGGACAGGGCGCGCCCGTGCCGGGTACCCAGGCGGCTGACCGGGCGCAGCACCAAGAACACGGCAATACCGGCCACGATGACGAGCACCGTGGTGAGCGGCCCCACCGCGAATGCGGCGGCGACGAGGACCGCGAGCATCAACCCGTTGATGATCACAGCGGTGGATTGGATCGTCCCTTGGGTGACCTGCACGACCTGGTTGGTCGCCAGCTCCTGGAACTGCCCCTCCCCGTCGGCGCTCTGCGCCGCTGCCGACGCCGTGGTGAACGCGTCGAACAGCTGACGCCGCAAGTCGGCCTGCAGGTCGGCCATCACCCGAGCGGGCAAATAGGCGAGGCCCACCTGCAGCAGGAGCTGCAGGCCCATGGTGCCGAGGCCCACCACTGTCCACATCGAGATCGTGGCCGTGACGTTTGCAGGTCCCAGGTGCAGCGCTGCGGTGGGATGCCGCGATACGAGCGCCGCCGCGATCTCCGCCAGGATGGCCAGCACGGCCGACATGCAGAGGCCCGACGCCAGCGATCCGGCAACCAGTGCCGAAGTCGCACCGACCCTCGCCCCGAGGAAGCGCTTCAGGTAGCGCCAGGTCGCCGGATGCGGACCAGCAGAGCTTGCCGACGAGCCTCGCCTGGTCATCGGTCGGTACGCTCCGCTTCGACGAGGGCATCCCTCACGGGTAGGCCCGCACCCGACCGCGTGGCGCTCGCGTTCGTGTCGTCGTAGCAGGTTGCCGCGACCGTGCGCGAGCCTTCGATACCGAGCGCAGAGGTCCGCCGGTCCACCCAACCCAGCACCAGCCACGGCAGCCACGCCACCGAGTACTGACCGCCGTTGGTCCACTGCAGGAACGTCACCACCAGCACACCCAGCGCGGCCAGGGTCCACCAGGTTCGGTCGGCAGCCGCGTTCCGATAAGCCAACCGCAGCCCTTCGGCCGCCACCACCAGGTAGGCGATCAGGCCAGGCAAGCCCAGTGCCACACCCATGTTGGACGGGTCGACCTCCGTACCGGAGGCATTGCCGCCAAAGCGCGACGCCGCGATGGTCACCGAGCCCGTGCCGTGGCCGATCGGCAGCGTCAACGCCGACCGCAACCCGGTCACCATCTCCGAAAAGTGGCCCGGAAGGGTCGAGTCGGCGGAATTGAACGGGTTGGCCAGGCCTTGGACCTGGTGCGCCACCAGCGCGGACGTCGTCGCCGACGGGCTGCCCGCGGCGTGGCCGACCGCCACCACCAGCACGACCAGCCCGAGCACCCCGACCAGCAGCGCTGCCTGCGGTCGCATCCCGCGCCGGGCCGCCCACATGAGCGCGGCGGCGGCGACCGCCAGGACGACGACCCCCCTGCTGGCGTCCTCGAACATGCCGAACGCCAGCAGGCCGCCCGCCGCGAGTGCCACGGGCACCACGGGCAGCCGGCTGAGGCACGCCATGCAGATGACGAGGCCGACGCCGAGGAAAGCGGCGTACTCCGACGACGACGACATGGTGCCGAACGACCGAATCCCCGAGCCGATGCTCAGCGCCGTGTACCCGGCCGTTCGCACCCAGGCGACGTCCCAGCTCGGCAGGCCTCGGTACTGCTGCACCAGCCCGTACCCACACGCCCCGACGCCGAGCACGGCGACGAGGACCATGAGCCGGCGGAACGCCGTGTCGTCCACCAGCGACCGGCCCACCCAAAATGCGAGCATCGGCACCAGGATGAACAGCAGGCCGGCGACACCGACCAGCGGGCTGCCCTGCAGCGGGTTGCCGGCCTCCACCAGCGCCAGGGCCGACAGGGCGAGCACTGCGTTGGCCAGGCGGCTCCGGTCGCGCAGCGCACCCCGGCGGACAGCCACCGCGGTCAGCACCACCAGCACCATGGGGGCGATCAGCAGCAGGGGGTCGCCGAACCCGCCGGTCACCGCCCCCGCGGTGCTGTCCACCAGGCGGCGCACCAGCCCGAGGGCGGCCAACCACACGGCCAAGGTCACCACCAAGGTGACCGGCGCCACCAGTGCCAGGCCCACCACGCCGGGGATGCCTGCGATCAGGAACAAGATCCGAACCAGGGTGTGGTGCGTCAGCCCGGCGCCAAGGACCATCGCCGACGAGGTCGCCACCACGGCGGCGACGACCCTGCGGTCGAGGTGCACCGACGCACGGCGGCGCAGCAGTTTCGGCACCGTCGCCACGGTCACCGCCATGCCGGGACCTCCGCTCCCAGCCGGGACCGCAGCAGCCCGTCCAGCCGATCGGTCACCACCGCCCAGTCCGCCCGCCCCACGCGCCGCCGCGCCTCGGCGCCCAGCATTCTGCGGCGCTCGGGAGCACCGGCCAGGTCGGCGAGCACCCGTCCGAACTCAGCCGGGTCGCGCCGGACGATGGCGCCGGCCTCGTCGGCGCCGACCAGGTCGACGGCACCGTGGACGGCTGCCGCCACCACCGGGATGCCGCTGGCGGCGGCTTCGAGCGCGACCAGCGGGCACGCCTCGTACCGGCTGGGCAGCACCAGCACATCCGCACCCCTGTAGAACGGCGCCGGGTCGGCGTGCCGACCGAGGAATTCCACGCTGGTGTCCACGCCGGCCCGCCGGGCGAGCTCCCGGTAGCGGTCCCGGTCGCCGCTGCCGACCACCCACAGGCGCACATCCGCCCCGCCTCGCCTGGCCTCGGCCACGGCGTCGATGGCGATACCCAGGCCCTTGTGGTTCCAGTCCCCGCCGACGAACAGCGCCACCAGCGCATCGTCGGCGACCCCGGTGCGCAGGCGCACGGCGTCGCGGTCGGCGGCGTCGGTGCGGAACTGCTGCAGGTCGACGCCGTTGGGGACGACGGCGACGGACACCCCCGGGTAGTGGCGGCGGACCTCTTCTGCCAACCCGTTCGACACCGCGTGGGCGACACCGAGCCTGCTTGGGCGGTAACACCAGCGTTCTGCCACCGTGGCCACGGCGCGAGCGACCGAGGTGTTGACCCGACGCGACAGCGGCGCGTCGGGTGGCGCCCGGTGGCCGGTGGCGGCCACCACACCGGCGTGGCAGAGGTGGACGGTAGCCACGTCCGCCCGGTTGGGCACGATGGCGCCGCAGACGTGCAGCACCCCGGCAGGCCGGTTTCGCACCAGCCACCAGCCAGCCACTAGCCCGAACAGCACCAGCTTGACTGCTACTGGGCGTCGGGGCACCCGCACCCGCTGCCAACGGACCAGCCCGGCCAGGGAAGGATGGAGGGTGGTGGACAGCACCAGCACATCCCAGCCGGCGGCCAGCCGCCGCAACGTCTCGGTGTGCATGCGCTCCATGCCGCCGCCACCGGCCAGATCGTGCGCGACGAAGGTGAGCGCCGGCTTGGCCCACCCTGGTGACCCCGATGTCGCCACGCTGGACCGGTCGCCCGACAGCGGCGTCGCCACTCGACCGGCTCGACCGCCGCGGCGCAGCACCTTGCTCCCGCCGGCGCCCGACCCAGGCGGCGATGTCACGACCTGCTGCAGCAGCTCGCTCGTCGATGCCGCCACCGCCGGTGTCGAGAACTGTTCGGTGACAGCCGCAGCCCCGGCCGCGGCCCGGGCCGCTCGCTCGCCGGGGTGCGACGCCACCCGGTCGAGCAGCGCGGCGAGGGCGTCGACGTCCCCCTCGGGAGTGCACCACCCGCCCCCGGTCGTCTCCACCACCCAGGGGATCTCGCCGGTGGCCGACCCGATCACCGGCACCCCGCACGACAGCGCCTCCACCAGCACCCGCCCGAACTGCTCCTCCCACGTCGGCGTCCGGCGCGACGGCAGCACCAGCACGTCCATGCGGGCGTAGGCGGCAGGCATGTCGTGGTGTGCGTGGGCGTCCCACAGCTCCACCTTCGGATGGCGCGCCACCTCGTCGTGCAGAGGCCCGTTGCCCACCACCAGCACGCGGGCCGGTGTCGCCATCCGGTCGGCGGCAGCCAGCAGGTCGCGCACGCCCTTCGCCTCCACCAGGCGCCCCGCATATCCGATGGTGAACGTCCCGTCGCGTGGCGCCTCCGCCGGCTCCCACGGCACCACCGGGTGCGGGACCACCGCGACCGCTCCCGACGCGCCCCACCGCTGCACCAGCGCGGCAGCAGACGGCGAGCGGGCCATGACGAAGGCGGCGTGCGCCAGCACCGCCGAGCGGATCCACTGCTTCGGCGCGGGGAAGGGACGGTCGAGGTTCTCCGCGGCCTGCACGCCGAACGGGATACCGGCGCGCGTTGCCGCCAGCCCCCACTGGGCCGCGCTCATCGCGAACGGCTCCTGCTCCAGCAGCACCACGTCGGGCCGCAGGCGCCGCAGCAGGGCACCGGGCCGGGTCAGGTAGGCGTGGCGCTGGGGTTGGCCGGCCAGCACCACGGGCCGCCGCAGCACCGCGTCCTCCATGCCGGGCAGGGCCTCGGCAGCAAACCCGGTGGCCCGGTAGTCGTTGTGCCAGCGGGCAGGCACCACCAGGCGCACATCCCAGCCCAGCTCGCGCAACGCCAGGTACTGGTGCTGGTTGACGGCCAGCACTGCCGGGTGGCTCACCACCAGCACCCGGCCGAGGGACCCGGTCGGCCGCCGCACCGCCCTTCGTGCCGCCGGCTGTCCGGCGGGGCGGGCTGCTGCCCGCCCGGCCGCAGCACCATCCGGCGCTGCGACATCGGTCGCCGCGAGGTCTGTCGTTGCGACGTCTGTCGCCCGCGTGTCGTCCACGATGCGTGGCGTCACGGCGCTCACGGCCGGCCCGCCCGCTCCAGGACCGCCCGGTAGACCGACGACACCTCGCCGGCAACCACCTCGGGCCGGTACCGCTGGGCGGCTGTGCGGCCGGCCGCGCCCAGGCGGGCCCGGAGCCCGGCGTCGCCGGCCACGCGGCGCAAGGCGGCGACCAGGCCGTCCTCGTCGCCCATGGGGTAGAGGACCCCGGTGACGCCGTCCTCCACCACCTCGGCGGGACCGCCACAGTCGGGCACGACGACAGCGGCGCCCGCCGCCATGGCTTCCACCACCACCTGCCCGAACGGCTCGGGCACGGTCGAGGCGTGCACCACCACGTCCATGCGGGCCAGCTCGGCGCCCACGTCGTCGCAGAACCCGCGCAGCTCCACCCGCCCGTCGAGCCCCAGCTCGGTCACCAGCGTCTTCAGGTCGCCGGCGTACTCCTCCTCGCCGAACAGCGCCGATCCCACCACCACCGCCACCGCGTCGCCGGCGGCGAACGCCCGGGCGAACGCCCGCAGGAACACGTCCTGGCCCTTCCACGGGGCGAGGCGCCCGACGATCCCGACCCGCAGCGGGCCGCCGCTGCGCCGGCGGCGCCGGGCGCCGACGTCGACAGGGCTCGGGATGGCAACAGCGGGAAGCACGGTGGCCAGGGTGCCCGACGAGTTGGCGATCAGCGCCGACGGCAGCACCCTGCCGGCCAGGCGCACCAGCCGCACCGCGGCGGCCGGCAGGTAGTCCGGAGCGATGCGGTCCCGGACGTGCCACACCACCGGCACGCCGGCCAGGCGGCCGGCGACCCCGCCGTACAAGGCGGCTTTGAGCGAGTTGGTGTGCACCACGTCGGGGCCCAGCCGGCGCAGCAGCCCGGTGAGCCGCACGACGTACAGCGCCAGGTCGGCTGCGTGCCGGGCGGCGGCCACGCTGCCGGCCCGGTGCCGGCGCAAGGTGCGCAGCCCCGTCGCCATCGGCAGCACGTGCACGGTGGCGCCGGCGGACTCCAGGCGGGCTCGCAGCGGACCGTCCTCGCCCAGGATCACGTGGGCGTCGACATCGAGCGCGCCGAGCAGCCGGGCGAGCGCCAGCTCGGCGCCCGACAGCACAGCGCAGTGGTCGACGTAGGCCACGCGCAGCCGGCGGCCACTCGGATCGGGCGGTGCCACCTGCCGCAGCAGCTCGGTGTGGCGGCCAGCCACCTCCGGCCAGCCGAACGTCTCGGCGTGGGCCCGGCACCGCTGGCGCGACGGCAGCTGCCCGCAGGCCGCGGCCACCAGGCGGGCGGCGAGGGCCTGTTCGTCCTCGGCCGGCACCACCAGGTCAGGGGCGAGCCCCGCGACCGCGTCGGGCAGGCCGCCCACGCCCGCCACCACCGCCGGGGTGCCGCACGCCAGGGACTCGAGCACGACCAGGCCGAAGCCTTCGAGCGCTCGGGTGGGGACCACCGTGCAGTCGGCGGCACGGTACAGGTCGGTAAGCACGGCGTCGTCGACGCGGCCGACAAGGCGCACCCCGTCGGGTCGCGGCACGCCGGCGGCCAGCGCCGCCAGCTCGTGGCGCGCCGATCCCTCGCCGGCGATCACCAGCAGCGCGTCGGGCACCTCGGCCTGCACCTGCGCCCAGGCGCGGAGCAGCACGTCGATCCCCATGCGGGCCACCAGCCGCCGGGCGCAGACCACCACGAACGTGGCGGGCCCCACCCCCAGCGCGCGGCGACAGGCGGCTCGGTCGCCGGGGGTGAACCGGTCGAGGTCCACCCCGGGGGGGATCACCGCCACGCGGGCCGCATCGACGCCGTAGTCGCGCACGGCGATGTCCCCGAACGCCCGGGACAGCACCACCACCCGGTCCGCCCGGCGGTAGACGGCGCGCTCCACGGCCCGCTTGGCTGCCACCGCCACACGCCCGGCGCCGCCCACCGCGCTCTCCGCCGCCCACGGCCCCTGGAAGTGCACCACCACCGGCACCCGGCGCAGCCGGCTGGCCAGCAGCGGCAGCAGCCCGTACAAGGCGAAGTGGACGTCGACGACGTCGACGGCACCGGCGTGGCGAGCCGCGGCCCGGCGCACCGCCAGCAGGCGGCGCACCAGCGGCGCACCAGCCGAGGACACCGCTTCGAACGCCGGCGGAGCCCCGACAGCGGGGCCCAGCACCACGGCGCGCACGTCGACACCGGCGTCGCCCAGCGCGCCGACCAGCCCGGCCAGGTAGCGGTTGAGGCCGCCGGGGCGGTCCCCGAACCACTCCCCGCCCAGCGCCAGCACCCGCGGGGCGGCACCGTCCGAACGGTCAGCGGGCAGCCCGCCGGCGTGGGCGGTCACGGGCATGCGACGCCGACGGCGACGGCTGCTCCGGCGACGGCTGCTCCGGCGACGGCTGTTCCGGTGACGGCTGCGGTGACCGCGGCGGCCAGCCGCTCGGCGAACCGGGCCGGGCTGAACCGCTCGGCTCCGGCCACGATGGCAGCCGGGTCGTAGGTGTCGGGGTCGAAGCGGGCCATGGCATCGGCCACCGTGTCGACCTGCAGCGAGTCGACGAAGGCGCCGTTGCGGCCGTCGACCACCGTTTCGAGGTAGCCGCCGTGGCGCAACGCCAGCGTCGGCTTGCCCGCCGCGTGCCCCTCCACCGGGGTGAGCCCGAAGTCCTCGTGGGCGAGCGCGAGCACGCCGCTGCAGTGGCGGTACAGCCAGCGGAGGCGGGCTTCGTCCACCGACCCCACCCCCACCACGTACGGCGAGGGCGCCTGGCTTGTGCCCGCTCCGCCGACCACCACCACCGGCCGCCGGGCCCGGGCCGCGGCAGCGGCCGCCAGCTCCACGTTCTTGTAGCGCCGGCCGCGGGCCACCAGCAGCAGGAACCGCTCGGGCACGCCGTCGACCGGGGTGACCGGCCCGTCGGGAGCGAGCCCGTAGGGCGGGTGGACCACGGTGGCGTCGATGCCGTAGGCGTGGCGGATGCGGTCCGCCACCACCTGGGAGACCGCAAGGTAGGCGGTGGCCGACCGCGCCCCGGCCAGGTCGTCGCGCCGCAGCCGGCCGCCCAACGCCCGCAGCGCCGCCCACTCCACGCCGCGTCGGCGGCTGCGGTACTCGCCCTCCTGGTACAGCCAGCGCGGCGGGTTGTAGCAGTAGACGACCTTGGGCGCGTCGGTGTCGACCAGGTGGGCGAAACCGCTGCTGCTGCACAGCACCACATCCGCGCCGGTCACCCGGGCCCGACGAAACGCACCGCCGTACAGCGGCAGTCCGAGCCGGTGGTCGCGCTGGAGCACCCGGCGGCTGCGCAGCGGCAGCGTCTCGACGTCCCGGGCCCGCAGCTCGGGGAAGGTGGTGTCCGGGTTGTAGACGCTGGTGACCAGCCGGCAGCCGGGGAAGACGTCGAGCATGGCGAGCACCACCCGCTCGGCCCCGCCGCGCTGGGTCAGGTAGTCGTGCACCACCACCACCTGCTGGCCCGGCACACCGGCCGTCGTCACACCGGCCGTCGGCGTGTGGGCCATGGGAGCTTGGGCCATCGGCACCTGGGCGCCCGAGGCGTTCTGAGGTGACCTGGTGGCGTTGCCACCGTGGCTGGCGTTGCTGGCGCTACTGCCACCGTGGCTGGCGCTGCTGTCCTTGTCTGCGCTGCTGGCGCTGCCATCCCTGTTGGCGCTGCGCGTCACCACATCAACCCCCGACCATCCCACGGACGCCCCAGCTCCGCGCCGCAGCGCTGGTCGTCGATCTCGTGCCCCGATCCCGCTCCCGGCCCCCACGGCCGGGTCGTTGCTTCGCCCCGTCAGCTGCTGGCCGAGGCCGCCCGTCGCCGACGGAGGACGAGCACCGCCAAGCCGACGGCGGCCAACGCCAGCGCACCGCCGCCGACGACCTCGGGTACGAGCCCGTTCCCAGGCAGTGGCCCGGTGGCGCTCGTCCTCGACACCATCGCCACCACACCGCTCGACGACACCCGGACGTCACGGACGCGGCCCGACGGGAAGGTCAAGCCGACCAGCGTGCTGTGCGGACGGTGGAAGAAGCCGGTGGGGTGGCCGAAGAACCCCGACAGGTTGAACGGTCCGGGCAGGACCAGGATGGTGAACCTGGCGGTGCTGTGGCTCGACGATCCCCGTGCCACCAGCATGTGGAACCCCAGGAAGATGCCCGACGGGAACGTCACCGGAACGGTGAAGCCACCCGTCGGGCTGGCCGTCGCGGTGGCCAGCGTGCCCCGGCCGGGCATCGACAGCGTCACCTGCTCGCCCGGCGCGAACCCTGTGCCGGTGACGACGATCGTGAACGACTCGTTGGAGTGGCCGATGTCGGTGTTGCCGGTGATCCGGGGGTGCAGCGGTCGGGGCGAGTAGCCCGGGCGGCAGGAGCGACCGGCGCCGAACAGGAACCAGAAGAAGGGCGGCGCGTCCGCACAGGTGCAGCGGTCGTCGGGCAGCCAGCGGCACATCGTGGCCGCCAGCACCGCCTGGTGCACGGTGCCGGCCGGAGCAGCGGTCTGAGCGGTGGTCGAAGCGGCGGTGGCGGTCACCACGGTAGCGTGACCGGTAGCGGGAGCAGGGCTGGCACCGGCCGGGGCGGCGGCGAGGGCCCCGCCCAGGGTGAGCAGCGCGACCACCAGGGCGGCGAGCGCCGCCCTGACCGCAGCACCGACATGGAGCGAGCCGCATGCCGCGGCGGAGCGGACCGCTGCCTGTCCGGGAGCGCCGACGTCGGTCGGGACCGGGTGCACCCTGTGCAGGCGGTGCACCGACCGGGCGCGACCGAAGGAGCGCTGCACTGCTGTCGCCCTCCGCCTGGTCATCATGCGTGACCTCCCCGCCCGTCTCACCGTTGTGTGTTGATTGTGAGTGAGCACGAACCCGGAGTCAATACCACGGAACAGATTCGGGTTTGCGGCGGGTGAGCACTCGCAGTGAGCGGCTGTGTGATGGACGCCATTGGCACTCTTCGCGTCAACAGTGATGCGATGCGTGCCGAGCACGGGCGCCGACGCTGCCGGGTCACGGCCCGGCCGCGGAACCACGCCGACGCTGCCGGCTCACGGCCCGGCCGCGGAACCACGCCGGCCCCGCCGGCTCACGGCCACGCGAACCCGTGGACCTGGTCGGCCTGAGGACCGGCCACCCACGTCTGGGTATGCCCGCCGACGTCGAGCGTGGCCCGGAACGCCACCGGGTTCGCCGCCGGCGGCAGCCGCAGGCGCAGCTCGTAGGGGAGACCGGGGACGGTAGCGCCGACCAGGGCGAGGACGATGGTGGTGGTGGACCGGGCCGGCACCGTCACCCACTGGCGGTAGACGGGGGTGCCGAGCTCCTGGCCCGTGCCCATGGTGCCCGGCACCCCGCCGATGGTGACGCCGGCCAGGCCGTACGGCGAGTACACCGATACCAGCAGCGGGTCGGCCCCCGGCGGCGTCCCCGGCGCCAGGGGGCTGTCGATCACGGTGGACGGCAGGCCCGACGCCGGCACCGCGTTGCGCAGCGTCACGGTCAGCCGGGCCCGGACGGCGCCGGTGGTCGGGTCGACGGTGACCTGGTCGGTGATCGACTGGTGGATGTAGGCGTCGAGCTTGTTGGCCCCGGCGTTCTGGGTGGTGACCGACACCAGGTCGCTCGAGCCCGGGGCGGGGAAGGCGTCGGCCAGGTGCAGGCCGGCGACGAGCCCGGCGTCGCGGGGATCCGCGCTCCACAGGCCGATGTGGCCGCCGAGCACCGCCGGCTCCAGCGCCTGCGACAGGGCGGCCGGGGCTGGCAGCGAGCCGTCGACGAGCCGAGAAAAGGCGGCATGCAGCAGGTCCTTCAGCACCGCGTTCTGCGCGACGTCGGAACCGCCGTCGAGCGCAAACAAGCCCCGGAGCAAGAACGGCACCGCGGTGGTGCTGGTGAGCGGCTGCGCCAGGCCCGGCACTGCCACCGGCCCGGTGATGGCAAGCAGGCGGGCCAGCCCGTAGGGGTCGACGACCAGCACGCCGTTGACGTGGTCGCCGCCGGCCTGCGGGAACATCTGGGACACGACCGCCCCGACGGTCGGCAGGTCCGGCGACAGGGTCACATCCTGGAAGAACCGGCCCGGATCGAATTGCCCGTAGCGGGACAGGAAATTCGCCGGGCCGGTGAGCGTGGCCCCTGCCGCCGGCAGCGCCGCGTTCAAGTCCCCCTCCGACCCCGACCGGGTGAGCGTGACCCGCCCGTCCTGGGCGGTGAGCTCGGCATAGGCGCCGACGATGCCGCCGAGCCCGCGGCTCTCCGCCAGGGACATGAACAGCACCACGTAGTGCCGGGGCCCCGACGCGCCGAGCATGGCTGGCAGCCGGGCCGTGGCCGCCACCGCCAGCGAAGTGCTGGTGCGGGCCCGGCCCACCTGGCGGGCGAACCGGCCCAGCTCGGCCGCCACCGGTCCGGCCAGCCACGGGCTGCGCACCGCGGCCACCCGGTCAGCGGCCACGGTCAGCGCCCCGTCCAGCACCCGCGCCGGCGGCCCCATCGCCGTCACCGCGGCGAGGTCGATGGCACCACCGTGGTAGGCGAGCCGGCTGGTGTCGAAGCTCGGCGCCACCGAGGCGGCGACGGTCCCCAGGCGGGCGGCGGCAGCCGTGGCGCCCGCCAGGGCGGTGCGCTGCTCGGACACCACCGGCACCAGGCGGCTCGGCTCGGTCCACCACGCCCCGAGATCGTGCGCCGCCCCGGCGAAGTCCGCGGCCGCCACCCGCAGCGGCTGCACCGCCGATGCCGCCGTGCCCTGGCCCACCGCGTCGAACGCCTGCCGGGCGGCGTCCGCGCCCGAGCGGACCCGCGACGCCGACAGGGCCGCGGCCACCAGCAGCGGGACCGACAGCACCACCCCGGCAGCCACCACGCCGCTGGCGATCCGCCGAGCCCGTCGCCGCCCGGCGGGCGACAGGTGCCGGTAGGCCGAGACCGCGGGGACCAAGACCACTACCGCGGCGATGGCGGACGGAGCGCCGTGGAACCCGATCGGCGACCAGCGCAGCATGGCCTGCACCCCGAGTGCGCCGACCAGCGCACCGGCTGGCGCACCGGTCAGCAGCCCGGGGACGGCACTTCTGAGCAGCCCCGTCCGCAGGTCCACCCGCCCGTCCCCGCCGGTGCCCGCAGGCCCCTCCCCGCCGGTACCCGAAGAGCCGTCCCCGTCGGCACCGGCCTGTGCCGCGCCGGCACCCGAAGACCCGTCCCCGCCGGCACCGGCCTGTGGCGCGCCGGCACCCGCCGGCCCGTCACCGACGGCACCCGAAGACCCGTTCCCGCCGGTGCCCGCCGGACCGTCCCCGCCGGCACCGGCCTGTGCCCCTCCGGCAGCACCGACAGCACCACCGGGGTGGGGACCGCGGGCCACCAGCACCGAGACGAAGCCCGCCACCACCGCGACAGCAGCGAGCACCTGCGGCCAGCCCCGTCCCAACAGGGCACACACGGCCGCGAAGCCCAGGAGCGACCCGCGCCCGGCCCGGCTGCACGCCAACGCCACCGATCCGGCGAGCACAGCCGTCTCGACGGCATCGACTGCGGCCACGCCTGTCGGATGGCAGCCCGCGAGCGCCCCACCGGCAGCCGCCCCGAGCGCCAGCCCGACCACAGCGACAGCGGAGCCCGGCGTCCGGAGCCACCGGCTCGCGCCCGCCGCCGCGCCTGCGCCCGCACCAACCAGGGCCTCCCCCGGAGCTCGCTCGCCACGTCCGGCAACCACCAGCTCTGCCACCGCACACCCCTCCGCTGCCCAATCCCGGCCCCGAACCGGGCTTTCCCTCCGCCCCTGCCCGATCCCGGGGCCGAGCCTCCCCCGAACTGCGCCTTCGCTGCAGCCCTGCCCGAAGCTCCGGTGCGGGCCTTCCCCGAACCGAGCCTTTCCTCTCCTCCGTCCCTGACCGATCCCGGACGCCGAGCCTTCCCCGAACTGGGCCCTCCCTCCGGCCCGGTCCTGCCCCGGCGCCGGCACCTGGGTCGCCGTTGCCGTACGCAGAACCGGACCGTAGCCCCACCCCGCGTGCAGACAGACGGAAAACATGCCACGCTATGTGCTCAACATTGGGACGATGTTGACGGTGAGGTCATAGCATGTCGCCCGAGGTGCCGTCCGGGCTGGCATTGCGCACCACGACCCGATCCGGTGCCAGGTGTCCGTGGACGGCGACCGCGTGCCTGCGGGCCGGAAGGCGTGGTCGACCGGTGGTCGAGCGTCCGACCGGCTCGGCAGACGATGCGGGCCCGGGGGAACGAGGGAACGAGGGAGCTCCCATGGCGACGAGCGGAACGCCGGCTGATGCGGACCTGCGGACCTACGGCCGCATCCTGTGGCGGCGCAAATGGTGGGTGGTCGGCATGGCCGTCGCCGCCCTGGCCGGGGCCATGGCCTATGTGAGCACCACACCCAAGGAGTACTCGACCTCGGCCCAGCTCCTGGTGCAGCCGATCAGCGGGTCGGTGCCGCTCAACGGCACCGCCGCCGCCATCAGCCCGACGGACGTGGCCACCGAGCTCCAGCTGCTGAGCAGCACGCCCGTGGTCGACGCGGTGGAGGCCGCGCTGCACCTGACCAATGTGGGGGTGTCGTCGAGCGAGGTGGGCACCACCGACGTGCTGTCGGTCACCGCCACCAACGAGGACCCCGTGCTCGCCGCGCACATCGCCACCGCATACGCCAGGGAGTTCGTCACCTACGAGACCACCCAGGTCGTCGACAGCCTGACCGCGGCGGAGCTGCAGCTGGCGAAGCAGGTCAACGACCTGGAGCTGAAGCTCCAGCTCACGCCGGCCGGCTCGCCGCAGGCCCTGGCCCTCACCAACCAGCAGGCGGTGCTCAACGGCCAGCTCGGCCAGCTGCAGGCGTACGGGGCAGCCGCGTCGGGCGGCGTCCGCCTGGTGTCCACGGCTCCGGTCCCCGACCTGCCGAGCTCCCCGAAGAAGAAGACCGATGCCATCATCGCCCTCATGGCGGGCCTGGTCGTCGGCCTCGGCGTGGCCTTCACCATCGACTTCGTGGACGACGCGCTGCGCACCAAGGACGACGTGGAGCGCGCTGCCCCCGACGTGGCCGTGCTGGGCACCGTCCCGACCGTCGACGCCTGGTCGAAGAAGGGCGGCCCGGTCGTGGTGACGCTGACCGAGCCGGCCTCAGCCGCCGCGGAGTGCTACCGCTCGTTGCGGACGTCGCTGCAGTTCGCCGCCGCCACCGGCGAGCTGCGGACGGTGCTGGTGTCGAGCCCGGCTGCCGCCGAAGGCAAGACGTCGACGGTCGCCAACCTGGGGGTCACCCTGGCTCGCGCTGGGCAGCGCGTCGTCCTGGTCTCCGCCGATCTGCGCCGGCCGCGGCTGGCGTCGTTCTTCGGCCTCGACGAGCGGACGGGGCTCACCTCGGTGGTTCTCGGCCAGCTCCCCATCGAGCGCGCCGTGCGCGAGGTGGACGGGGTCCCCGGCCTGTCGGTGCTGCCGTGCGGCCCGATCCCGCCCAACCCGGCCGAGGTCGTCGGCGGTCGCGGGGTGGCCGACCTGCTGCAGCAGCTCGGCGAACGCTACGACATGGTGCTCGTCGACAGCCCGCCGGTACTGGCGGTGACCGACGCTGTCGTGCTCGCCCAGCGCGCCGATGCGGTGATCCTGGTGGTGGCGGCCGACCGGTCCAAGCGGGCCCAGCTCGCGCAGGCCAGCGAGCGCCTGCACCAGGTGGATGCCCGCCTGGTCGGCATCGTGCTCAACGAGGCACGCTCCGGCCACACCGGTGGCTACGCCTACGGGGCCTACCAGGCCGAGGCGTCGCCGACGGCGGGGTCCAACGGCCATCGGGTGGAGCCCGCCGGGCGTACCTGACGGCGCTCATGTCCGACATGCACCTCACCGGGATGCCACCGAATTTCGTTGCTGGCACAAGGATCTGCTCGGATCCTCCCGTCGGCAGGCGGTGCTCTCCCAACGACGCTCACTGTGCGTTGACAAGATCTTCACTTTTCTCACGGAGGGCGTGCGTGTAGGGTGTCTGTTGTGCTGACGTGAGCCGGGGGGGCTCACTGGTGCGGGGCGGAGGACCTTCCCATGGGGAGCAAATCGGGCAACATCGGTTCGGCGCCTGACCGGTCGGGGCGCACCACGAAGGTCCCCCACCTGGCGGTGTCCTCGCCGGTCGACCGGACCCCAGGCAACGGCGCTGCTACACCAGGCACACCACACAGCAGCGCCACACCGGGCACACCAGCCACACCGGGCAGCAGCGCCACAGTGAGCACACCGGGCACACCGGGCACAGCGGGCAGCAGCGCCACAGCGGGCAGCAGCGCCACAGCGGGCAGCAGCGCCACAGCGGGCAGCAGCGCGACCGACACCCGCGCCGACATCCTGCGCGAGCAGGCGGTCGACGCAGCCAGCTCGCTCGCCCGCAGGCACCAGGGCACCGGCATCGGTGCGCTCGCGACCGAGGCGATGGCGCTGGCCGTCGCCGCCGTCGGTGCCGCCGCTGTCGAATCCCTGCTGCTGCAGCCGGCGACGGTGACGACCGAGATGCTCACGTTCTCCACCACGCTGTTGCGGCTGGTCGTGACGGTGCCCATCCTCGCCGTGGCGCTCGCCACCACCCGCACCCGGTGGTCGCTGACCTCGTCCCTGCGCCAGCACCTGAGCGCGGTGGCACGGCCGATCGCCGCCGGCGGACTGATCGCGCTCGTCTTCTGGCGCCTGGCCGGCGGGGCCGGGCTGGTACGCCCACCAGCCGCGCAGGCCATCGGTCTGCTGTGCGGCTTCGGCCTGGTCACCGTGGCGCTGGCCCGGGTCGCGCACCACAACCTGCCCGTGCTGACGGGCCACACGGTGCGACGCATCGTCGTCGTCGGCAGTGGCATCGTGGCCAACCGGGTCGCCGACCAGCTCCAGCACGACGGCGGGGTGGACCTCGTCGGGTTCGTCGACGACGACCCGCTCGACCCCGAGCGCTGTATCGGACCGCTGCGCGACCTGTCGCTGGTCTGCGAGCGTGAGGGCGTCGACCACATCGTCGTCGCCTTCAGCCGGTCCAGCCCCGAGCAGTTGCTCGAGGCTCTCAACCCGCTGTTCGGCAGGATGCCGATCACCGTGGTCCCCCGGCTGTTCGACGTGCTCCCGGCGAACGCCGCCGTGCACGACCTGGGATCGGGGCTCCTCGGGATCTCGGTGGCACCCGCCACGCTCGG